>JBLNGJ010000168.1:0-10371 GCA_050264675.1 Micromonosporaceae bacterium | reverse complement strand
AACACCCAGCGCTGGTCGCCCGGGCGGATGAGATTCACGCCCTGCTGGCCAACGCCGACACCGACGCGTCGGGCGACGCCACGGATGGTCGGCTGGCGGACGAGCTGATCCGCATCTCCGGCCTCGAGCTGAACCAGCTGCGGGTGCTCTACCGCAGCACGGTGCGCCGCCCCGGTGGCGGGCCGGGCTCGGAGATCATCGATGCCGTGCTCGCCGACGACCCGCACAAGGCGGTCATCCAGACCCGGCATACACGCAACGGTCCCCACACCCTTGAGCTGATTTCGGGAAGGTAGCGATGGCAGTACAAGTCGTCCGGTTGCAGCGGGACAATCTTCTTCATGAGTACGGATGCGAAACGCAGCGGTTGCAGCCGTGGGCCGTGCTGAACGCGCCGTTTGAAGGGTCGTTCGCCACCGTGCGGGCCGGCACCCACTCGACCCTGCACTCCCACCACGAGCACGAGATCTTCATCGCCATCCGGGGCGAGGTCACCATCGAGTGCGACGGCGACCGGGCACCCTTCCGCTCCGGTGACGTCGCGTTCTTCCAGCCGGGTCTGGAACACCAGGTGATCAACGACACCGACGAGGACTTCGAGTTCTACAGCGTCTGGTGGGACCAGGACATGGCCGAGAACTTCATCGCCCGCTTCCAGGCCGAGCGGGCCGGAGCCACCCGGGCCGGGGCCGAGCAATGAGCCGGCCACGTCCGTCCGAGGACAACCGTCCGGTGCTGGTGCTCGGGCCGAACCCGACCCCCAACGGCGGCATGCACCTGGGCCACATGGCCGGCCCCTACCTGGCCGGTGACGTCTACGCCCGGTATCAGCGGGCCCGTGGCCGCGACGTGATCTTCACGACCGGCACCGACGACAGCCAGACCTACACCTGGGCCACCGCGCGCCGCCAGTACGTGATGCCGGAGCAGCTCGCCCGGACCTCGACCGAGCTGATCCGCGACGCGTTGAACGTGATGGGCATCTCGGTCGACGGCTTCGGCCCGTTCGACGACGCCTACCGCGAGACGGTGCTCAACTTCTTCCGCGACCTGCACGCCAAGGGCGTCTTCGAGCTGCGCACGGTCGAGATGACCTACGCGATGCGATCCGGCGAGTTCATGGTTGAGGGCCTGGTCGAGGGCGACTGCCCGGTGTGTCTGTCCAGCAGCCGGGGCGGCCTGTGCGAGACGTGCTGCGCCCCGAACAACTACAACGAGCTGCTCGACCCGCACTCGACCATCAACGCCGACGACCCGACCGACGGGCTCACCACGAAGTCGGCCCGGGTCCTGGTGCTGCCGTTGGAGAAGTGGCGCGACCGGCTCACCGCCTACCACGAGGCGCACATGGGTTCGTGGCGTCCGCACCTGCAGCAGATGATCCGCGAGGTGCTGGCCCGGCCACTGCCCGACATGCCCGTCACCTACCCGCTCGAGTGGGGCATGCGCGCCCCGTTCCCGGAGACCCCAGGGCAGGTGCTCAACGCCTGGCTGGAGTTGATGCCGGCGGGCATGTTCACCACCGCGTACGCGGCGGCGCAGCTGGGCCGCACCACCGAGCCCGGCGAGCTCTGGCGGGTCGAGGAGAACCGCCGCATGGTGCACTTCCTCGGCTTCGACAACGCGTTCTTCTTCTGCTTCCCGCACATCGCGCTGATGATGGCCTACGGCGGCGGCCAGGAGTACATCCTGCCTGAGTCGATCATCAACAACGAGTTCTACGAGCTGGAGAGCGACAAGTTCTCCACCAGCAAGGGCAACGTGCTCTCACCTCAGGACGTGCTGCGCGAGGTGCCCCGCGACGCGCTGCGCATCTATCTCGCGCTCACCGCGCCCGAGTACCAGCGCACCACGTTCAGCCGGGCCGGCCTGGACAAGGTCGCCAACGGACGCCTCATCGGACCGTGGAACCGGCTCGCCGGCCTGCTGGCCAAGCAGGTCGCCAACGCCGGCAACGGCGCGGCGGTGCCGGTTTCGGAGACGGGCCGCCACCGGGCCGCGGCGATCCTCGAGCGGCTCGACGCCTTCTTCGAGATGCCGACGTTCTGCCTCAGCCGCGGGGCCGACACGATCCTGGTCCAGATCGACCGGCTGGCCCGGCGAGCCTTCGAGATGGACGGGAGCCGCCGGGACGACGTAGAGCCGTTCGAATGGGGCGATGTCTTCCTGGAAACCAAGGCGCTGCTGGCGGCGGCCGCACCCATTCTCATCGACCTCTCCGCCGCGGCCCGGCAGGCCGGTGGCTTCGACGGTGTGCTCGCCCCCGGTGCGTTCGACGTAACCGAGGTCAAGCGGTTCACGCCGCCGCAGATCCCGGCCGAGGGTGGCGACGCCACGGGCGGCCCATGAGCGCAGCGCGCATCGTTGTGGTCGGTGGCGGCGTGATCGGTCTGCTCACCGCCATGGAGTGTGCCCGCGCGGGGGCGCAGGTCGACCTGGTCGACCAGGGCGGCATTCCCAACCCGGCGGCCACCTCGCACGACCCCACCCGGGTGGTCCGGGCGCTGCACCGGGGTGATGCCGGGCTGACCCAGGCCGCAGTCTGCGCCCAGGACGCCTGGCGTGAGGTGGAAGACCGCCTCGGCGGGCACTTCGCCCACCGGGTCGGTGCGGTGATCGTGCTGCCCGAGGACGACGTGGCCGCAAGCCTCGCCCTGCTCACCGGGGCCGGGGCCGCGGGCGTGGCCCTCGCCCCGGCCGAGCTGGCCAGCCGGCATCCACAGGTGCAGCTGGCGGCCGACCGTTGGGGCGTCCTCGAGCCGGCGGCCTGCGTGCTGCCGGCCGACCAGATGCTGGCCGGTCTGGCCGGATGGTTGCGTGCGCAACCCGGCGTGCGCCTGCATCCGGACCGGCGGGCGGTCGAGGTGACCGAGCCCGGCGCGGTGGCATTGGCCGACGGGTCAACGCTGGTCGGTGACGGTGTGGTCGTCGCCGCCGGCCCCTGGTCGTGCGAGCTGCTGCCGGGCGCGCTCGGCGGCGACCTCACGCTCTACCGGCAGAGCATGATCTCCTACGCCACCGGGCTCGACCGGTCGGCGTGGCAGGGCATGCCCGCGATGCTGGGGCTGGGCCCCAACGGTGATGCCTGGCTGATCCCGCCGGTGGCACAGGCGCCGGTGCGCCTGAGCGCAGCCAGCGCCAGCCGGGTGGTGCTCGAGGTCACCGACCGGGTCACCCCCGAGCCCTGGCGGCAGCATCTCATCGAGAAGTTTCGCACCCTGGTGACCGACTTCGACCCGTCCCAGGTGCTCGGCGCCAATGACGGTTACTACCTGGCCCACGACGCGGGCGGTGGCCCCCTGCTCGCCCGGCTCGGCGCCGGCCCGGTCTGGGCCTATGCCGCGTGCGGTGGAATGTCGTTCAAGTTCGCCCCGCTGATCGCTCGGGCGCTCGCCGACCGGGCCTTGGCCCGGCCGGTGCGTTCGAGCGGCGTTGACCCGATCGACCGACCGCGGCAGCTCACCGCTGCCCGCTCGAGGGAGAAGACTCCATGAAACTGCTCGGGCTAGAAGCCGTTCAGAACGCGACCTACTACGTGTCGCGCTATCAGCAGGTGGTGGACTACGGAGCAGATCTCTACGTGCTCAACGGCCTCGGCACGCCCGACTTCTGGCCGGCCGATCGCTACCGCATCGCCGGCTCGAAGCACATCGACGACATCGTCGCGGCGGCGCGGGCCTGGCACGAGGTCGAGCACTTCGAGGGCGTGCTCACGTTCTCCGAATCCGCGGTGGTCTCGGTTGCCATCGTGGCTGAGGCGCTCGGCTTGCCCAGCATCGGCCTGGAGGCGGCCCGGACGAGCCGGAACAAGTTCCTGATGCGGCAGGCCTACGAACGCAATGATGTGCCCCGGCCCCGGTTCCGCCTGGTGCCCGACCTGCCCAGCGCGCTGGAGACGGCGGCCGAGTTCGGTTACCCGGTGATCCTCAAGCCCACGCTGGGCGGCGCGAGCAACTTCGTGTTCCGCATCGACAGCCCCGAGGACCTCGAGGTGCGGTTCCCGCAGGCGCAGGAGGGCATCCAGCGCATGGTGTGGTTCCTGATGGAGGCCGACGGTGTCGACCTCGGCCCGGCCGGCCTGCTGATCGAGTCGTTCCTGGAAGGCCCCGAGGTGCTCATGGAGGCCGTTGTCTGGGACGGCGAGGTCTACCTGGGCTCGATCGTCGACCGGGTGACGGTGGAAGGGAGCACCTTCGACGACGACGTGCACCACGCGCCGACCTCGTTGTCCCCGGAGAAGATCGCCGCCGTGCACCGCGCCGTCACCGCGGCCGTGCGGGCCCAGGGACTGCGGCGCAGCGTGCTGCACGCCGAGATCCGCTTCCACCAGGGTGAGCCGAACCTGTTGGAGATCGGGGTGCGGCCGGGCGGTGGCGGGCTGGACTACTTCGCGCGGATCAGTGCCGGCCACTGCCCCATCCGCGCGGTCCGGGATGTGGCCCGCGGTGTGAAGCCCGACGTGCACCACTACCAGCCCACCGGCGTGCACACCGCGGGCACCTGCCTCATCAGCGGACCCGGCGTGGTCGAGAAAATCATCGTGCCGGACGAGGTGGCCGAGTCCGACAAGGTGTTCTTCCTCAAGATCACGGCGAAGCCCGGCGACCTGATCCGGCGCCCACCCGACGGCAACAACATCCTCGGCTTCCTCTGCACCACCGGCACCTCGTTCGAGGACGCCATGCAGACGGCCTACCAGCTGGCCGAACAGATCGACGTTCGGCTCTCCGCTCCCGAACCGTTGGCGACGACCGACGGGAGCAACGGGCACCACAAGGAACGCGATCCGGTGCCCGCATCCTGACCGGTCATCGACGACGACAACGACGAGAGGTAGCCATCGTTATGTCCACTGTAGTGGCTGAATCAACCGCACCGGCCAAGGGCGGTCGGCCCAAGAAGGGTGGAAGCGCGTCCTGGGCCTGCAGCCCCGGCTTCCCGCCGTCTACCATTTTCCCGTTCACCCCGCCCGAGCGGATCGGCATCCGCAACCTGTTCGAGTTCCAGGTGCTCATGTTCCGACCGCTGTACTGGCTCGGCAAGGACGGGTTGCCGGACGTGGACTTCGACCTCAGCCTGGCCGAGCCTCCAGAGTGGAGCGAGGACGGACGCAGTGTCACGGTCCGGCTCAAGCCGTGGAAGTGGTCCAACGGTGAACCGATCTGCGCCGACAACGTCATCTTCTTCGTCAACATGATGGCGGTGAAGGGCCCACGCTTCGGCTCGTACTCGGCCGGCTTCATCCCCGACAACCTGACCTCGTATGAAAAGGTTGCCGACAACGCCGTCCGCTTCACGTTCGACAAGACGTACTCGAAGAGCTGGGTCCTGATGAACCAGCTCGCCATCATCACACCGATGCCGAAGGCCTGGGACCGCACCGCCGACGGCCCGGCCAACGCCTCGGCCGACCTGGCCGACATTCCCGCGGTCTACGACTACCTCGTCTCCGAGAACGGCGTCTGGACCGTCGAAGACAACGAGATCCGCACCCGGTGGCCGGAGAGTCCGGTGTGGAGCGTGGTGAACGGTCCATGGCGGATGAAGAGCTTCACCATCGACGGCGAGGTCACGTTCATCCCGAACGAGCACTACTCCGGCCCCAACAAGCCGATCCTGGACGAGTTCAAGCAGGTGCCGGTCGAGACCGATGAGGACGAGTACGCGTTGCTCAAGGCCGGCCTGAACAGCGCCAAGCCGATCCACGTCGGGTTCCTGCCGTACGGGCTCGACGCGGTGCCGCCGGCCGGTGCGGGCAACCCGCTCGAGGAGGAGTACCGGCTCGTCCCGCAGCACGTCTACTGCCTGCGGTTCCTGCCGTTCAATTTCCACAACCCGTACACGGCTGGGCGGATCTTCCACCAGACCTACTTCCGCCAGGCCATGCAGCACTGCCTCGACCAGGACACCGCGATCCGCGACATCTTCCACGGCTACGGCCACCGCACCACCGGGCCGGTGCCGCCGGTGCCGGACACTGAGTTCCTCTCGCCGAAGCAGCGCGAAGCCAACACGATTCCGTTCGATGTCGCGCGGGCCCGCCAGCTTCTGGAAGACAACGGTTGGGACGTGAGCTCGACCCCGGCCGTGTGTGTGCGTCCGGGTAGCGGGCCGGGCTGCGCCGGCGAGGGCATCGAGGCCGGGACGAAGCTGTCGTTCAGCCTGCGCTATGTGGACGGTCGGGCCGCCCTGGCTCGGATGATGGAGCTGCTCCAGCGCGACGCCGCCAAGGCCGGCATCGAGCTGCGGCTGGAGCCGGTCTACGGGTCGGTCATGGTGGCCGAGGACCACTGCCCGGAGACGCCGGAGAAGCCGCACACCTGGGAGATGAACTGCTGGAACGGCGGGTGGGCCTTCTACGGCCAGCCAACCGGTGAACTCCTGTTCCGCACCGGTGGCGCCAGCAACTTCGGCCACTACAGCGACGCCCGGGCCGACGAGCTCATCGCCCAGAGCGTGGGCAGCGACGACCTGACCGCGATCTACGAGTACCAGGACTACCTCGCCGAGCAGGTGGCCTTCATCTGGACCCCGGGCTTCCCGATCCGGCTGCTCGAGATCGCGCACAACCTGCGCGGGGTCGAGCCGGTGAATATTTACGGCATGCTCACGCCGGAGAACTGGTACTACGTCGAGGACTGACCGTTCACCGACGGATGAACACCGCCCTCAAGATCTTGGATGGTTTTCGGGTTCCGCGGCCCGCGGGTCTGAAGACCATCCAAGATCGTGGCTTACGCTGTGGGGGTGGAGATCGCAACCTCGGCCCGCTCGGGTGACCTGCCACTCGCCGCGGTGCTGCCGCTGGTCGTGCTCGGCGTCGCGTTCGTCGCGTACTGCCTGGTTGACCTGGCCCGTCACGACGTGCGTTACCTACCCAAATGGGCCTGGGCGCTGATCTGCCTGGCCTCGATTCCGGTCGGCGGCATCGTCTACCTCATCATCGGGCGCGACCACCGGTGATCCTGCAGACCACGGCCCTGACCAAGCGTTACGGCGACCACACGGCACTCTCCGGTGTGGACCTGTCGCTCGCGGCCGGCACCGTCTACGGCCTGGTCGGGCCGAACGGGGCCGGCAAGACCACCCTCCTGGCCATCCTCGCCGGGCTGCGCCGGCCCACCAGCGGCGAGATCCAGCTCCGGGTCCCCCACCGGCGCGTGGCGGTGCTGCCCGACACGCCACAGTTCGACCCCTGGCTGACCGGTCGGGAGGTGGTTGCGCTCGCGGCGAACCTGGCCGGAGCCGAGGGATCGCGGGTGGACGCGGTGATCGGCGACGCCGGCCTGACCGAGGCGGCCGGGCGGCGGGTCGGCGGCTACTCCCGGGGCATGCTGCAGCGACTCGGCCTGGCCGCCACCATCGTGGGCGACCCCGAGCTGCTGCTCCTCGACGAGCCTGCGTCGGCGCTCGACCCGGCCGGCCGGCGCGAGGTGCTCGACCTGATCGGCCAGCTCCGCGGACGGGCCAGCGTGCTGCTCTCCAGCCACATCCTCGCCGACGTGCAGGAGGTCTGTGACACCGTCGGCATCCTGCGCGCCGGCCGCCTGCTCTACCAGGGTCCACTGGAGAGCCTCCTGGTCGGCCATGCCGTGCCGGCCTATCGGGTGCGCCTGCGCTCCCCGGCGCCGGCCGCGGCCGACCTGCTGCGCGGCCAGGCCTGGGTCACCGGCGTGGTCGAGGACCCATCCGGCTGGCTGCGGGTTCAGGTGCGCTCCCTGGACGAGGCCGAGCAGCACCTCGCCCCGGTGCTCGCCAGCGGCGGCGCCCGCGTGATCAGCCTGGCGCCGGAGGCGGTAGACCTCGAAGACGTGTTCCTGGAGTTGACCTCATGACGGCGCTACCGGTCATGACGGCGCTGCGTGTCACGACGGAGTTGCGGTCATGACGCTGTGGCGGTTGGAGTGGTTGCGGCTGGTGCGTACCCATCGGCTCACCGCGATCCTGAGCTGCTATGTCTTCTTCGGCCTCACCGGCCCGCTGACCGCCCGCTACCTCTCCCAGATCCTCGGCCGGCTGGGCACCCAGGGCGTCCGGGTGGAGTTCCCGGACCCGGTGCCGGCCGACGGGATCGCCCAGTTCACCAGCAACGCCGCCCAGATCGGGCTGCTCGTGGTCGTGCTTGTCGCCGCCTCGGCCCTCGCCTTCGATTCCCGTCGCGAGATGGCGGTCTTCCTGCGTACGCGGGTTGACGGCGTGGGCCAGATCATCGGTCCGGCGTACGCGGTGACCGCGGCCGCGGCCGGTGCCGGTCTGGTGGCCGGATCGCTCGCCGCCTGGTATGAGACGAGCGTCCTGCTCGGTCCGCTGCCGGCCGGCCGGATGGTGCTGGGCGTGGCGCTCGGCGTGCTGTTCCTGGTCTTCGTGGTGGCGCTGACCGCATTGGTGGCCGCGCTGGTCCGGGGCACCGTGGCTACGGTCGGCATCACCCTCGGCGCCATGCTCGGTCTGGCCATCCTGGGCAACCTCGGCGGCCTGGGCCGGTGGCTGCCGACCAACCTGCCCGGAGCCCTGGCCGGGCTGGTCCGCGATGCCCAACCCGGCCAATACCTGCCGGCGGCGGTGGTCAGCGTGGTGGCCACGGTGGCCGCGCTGGTCGGTGCGGTGTCCCTGGGCGCCCGCCGCGAACTCTGACCCCCGGCCAGGGTGGTCGCGCCGCCCCGGTCTCCCCGCGGTAGGCGGGCACTTTTCAGGATCTTGCCGTTACCGAGGAGGCGGTACGGGCTTCTTCATGGATTTGGCCCCATCAGGCGGTGCCGACGGCGGCGATGGGAGCCGTTTCGCCGGCAACTGTCGGAGGCGCCGGCCAGGATGGCGGTATGACGACAACCTTCGCGCCGGGCACCCCGAGCTGGGTGGATCTCGGCACCACCGACCTTGCCGCCGCCGGCGCGTTCTACGCAGCGCTGTTCGGCTGGACGGTTGACGACCTTGGGCCCGACGCCGGTGGCTACGGCTTCCTCCGCAAGGACGGCAAAATGGTGGCCGGCATCGGGCCGGCGACCGACCCCGGCCGGGGCACGTCCTGGTCGATCTACTTCGCGACCGAGGACGCCGACGCGGCCGCGGCCCGGGTCAGCGCCAACGGCGGCACCGTGGTCATGGCCCCGATGGACGTGATGGACCAGGGTCGGATGGCGGTGTTGCAGGACCCGGCCGGCGCGTACTTCTCGGTCTGGCAGCCGGGCGAACACCGTGGCGCCGAGCTGGTCAATACGGCTGGCGGCATGTGCTGGGTTGAGCTGATGACCACCGACGTGGCCGCGGCCAAGACGTTCTACGACGCCGTCCTCGGCACGTCCAGCCGTGACGTCGATCTCGGTGACGGCAACAGCTACACCCTCTTCGAGGTCAGCGGCGCGAGCGTCGCCGGGGCAATGGGCATGGGCGGCGACCCGTCCGGGCCGCGCTGGTCGGTCTACTTCGCCGTAGACGATTGCGATGCGGTCGCCGATGCCGCACTCAAGCAGGGCGCCAGCGAGATGGCGCGGGACGACTCCCCGGCCGGCCGGCTCGCCTTCCTGGTCGACCCGCAGGGCGGCCAGTTCTGCATCCTGAAGCCGAACCCCGACTTCTCGATGTAGGAACCTACTTGGGCGGCAGGCCCCGGGCGAAGGCGAGACCCGTCGTAGGCCACGCCACCATGGTGGCACGGGCCGGCATCCTCGAAGTGGACCCAGGCCGAGTCCATGATGGTCGGCATGACCCCGTTGGCGCTCAGCGCACCGAGCCGGATCGTTGCCGGCGTCGTCCTGATCACGATGGTCACCATCGAGTTCGGTGGCTGGTATCTCACCCGCGTCGTGCGCGGCGCCGTCCCCATGACCGACTTTCAGAAGGCGTTCGCCCGGGCCGGTCACGCGCATGCCGGCGTCCTGGTGACCCTCTCGCTGGTCGGCCTGATCCTGATCGACGCGGCCGGGCTGACCGGGTTCTGGGCCTGGGTCGGCCGGCTCGGAGTTCCCATCGCGGCGATCCTCATGCCGGCTGGGTTCTTCGGCTCATCAGCCGGGCGGGACGTGAACCAGCCGAACGGCATGATCTGGCTACTGTGGACAGGCGCCGCCAGCCTGGCCATCGGCACACTCACACTCGGTATCGGCCTCGTGACCTGACGGTCCCCCCGCGACGCCCAGGTGGTCGTTGAGCGCCTCAGTTGTGAAAGTACGGGCACCGTATTAACGCCCACGCGTTAATACGGTGCCCGTGCTTTCCCCACCACACAACGGCGCGACTCAGGAGCCTTGGTAGTGCTCGTCGGCGACCTTGAGCGCCTCGTCCAGGACGCCGATGCCCTCGAGCACCTCGTCGGCCGTGATGACGCAGGGCGGCACCACGTGCAGCCGGTTGAAGTGGATGAACGGCCACAGC
>JBLNGJ010000167.1:0-14654 GCA_050264675.1 Micromonosporaceae bacterium | reverse complement strand
AGGACGCGGCGGCCGCGAATGAGCTGGGCTGCTCCCGGGCCGGCGCGGCGGTCATGAAGGCGTGTCTTCCCAGTTCTTGGGGTTCTTCCGGCTGGGCTGGACCCGGGGCGGCTCGCCGGGCATCTTCGGATACTCCGGCGGGTAGGGCATGTCGCCCTGGCCGTCCCGCTCGTCGCGCTCGGACCACTCCAGCAGCGGCGCGAGGTCGTGCGCCACGTCATCGATGGCCGCGTGCGGGTCACCGATCTTCGCGAAGCGGTCGCGGACCGAGGCCAGGTCGAAGTCGTCCGGCTCGACCTGGGTCAGCTCCTCCCACGTCACCGGGGTGGAGGCGGTGGCCCGAAGGTTGGCCCGCAGCGAGTAGGCGCAGGCGATCGTCCGGTCGCGGGCCATCTGGTTGAAGTCGACGAAGACCCGCTCGCCCCGCTCCTCTTTCCACCAGTTCGTGGTGACCAGGTCGGGCCGGCGCCGTTCGACCTCCCGGGCCAACGCGATCGCCGCCCGGCGCACCTGCACGAACGTCCACTGAGGACGAATGCGCACGTACACGTGCACGCCCCGCCCGCCGGAGGTCTTGGGAAAGCCGACCCAGCCGAGCTCGTCGAGGACCTCGTGCACCACCGTGGCCGCCGTGGCCGCCTGCGGGAAACCGGTGCCCGGCTGCGGATCGAGGTCGATCCGCAGCTCGTCGGGCTCATCCACGTGGGTGCGCCGCACCGGCCACGGGTGGAAGACGATCGTGCCGAGCTGGGCGGCCCAGGCGACGTGGGCCAGATCGGCCGGGCACAGCTCGGTGGCCGGTCGGCCGCTCGGGAACGTGATCTCGGCCGTCTCGATCCACGGTGGCACGCCCCGGGAGGGGATGCGCTTCTGGTAGAACGCGTCGCCGGTGCTGTCCTGCCGGGTGGAGAGCTTAGCCCCCTCGAAGACGCCGCTGGGCCAACGCTCCAATGTGGTCGGACGCTGGTCGAGCGCGCGCAGGATACCGTCGCCGACGCTGACGTAATACGTCACCACGTCCATCTTGGTGAAGCCGCGCCGAGGGAAGTACACCTTGTCGGGGTTGGTGATCCGGACCGTGCGCCCGGCCACCTCCAGCTCGACCGCCGTCGACACCGCCATGCGGTGACCATACCCCGTTCACGGGCGATGATCGGGCGCGACAGTGTGGTTCGGACGCGCGTACCGTTGAGGGATGAGCACTGACCTGCCAACCACCGAAGAGGAGTGGCGGGTGCGGCTGAGCCCGGAGGAGTTCCGGGTGCTGCGCCAGGCCGGCACCGAGCGGCCGTGGACCGGAGAGTACGTGTCCACGAAGGCCAAGGGCACCTACCAATGCCGCGCCTGCGGTGCCGATCTCTTCTCCAGCGACACGAAGTTCGACTCGCACTGCGGCTGGCCCTCCTTCGACGAGGCGCTGCCCGGGGCGATCCGCTACCTCGAGGACCGCTCGCACGGCATGATGCGCACGGAGGTGCGCTGCGCCCGCTGCGACTCGCACCTCGGTCACCGCTTCGACGGTGAGCGGATGACGCCGAAGGACGCCCGCTACTGCATCAACTCGGTCAGCCTGCAACTGGAACCGGCCGACGCCGAGTAGGAGTGTGCGGGGGGGTCGCCATGTCGGTCGAGCACCAGGCGGGGACGCCGCGGGTTCCGCCGCGTTGGTTCGTCCGTCTCGCGTGGTCGGTGCACCGGGGCGTGTATCGGGTCTTTGGTGGTCGGTTCGGATTGTGGCGACCCCGCGCCAACGGCTGGGGCGCGTTGCGGCTCGTGACCACCGGGCGCCGCACCGGTCGGCGGCGCAGCGTCATCATCGGGTACTTCGAGGATGGGCCGAACCTGGTCTCGCTGGCCATGAACGGGTGGGGTGAGGGCGAACCCGCCTGGTGGCTCAACCTGCAGGATCACCCGGACGCGACCGTCGACCTGGTCGACGGGCGGCGGCTCGTGCGTGGTCACGCCGCGGCCGGCGACGAGCGGTTGCGGCTGTGGGCCCGCTGGCGCGAGATCGAGCCGAAGCTGGACGCCTACGCGGCGCTCCGGCCGTCCGAGACCGCCGTGGTGGTTCTGGAGCCCAGAACGGGCGGGTAGAACGGTTCAGTTGGGCGGGCCCCACGTGATGACGCCCCCCTCCGTGAGGGTCGCTCGAATCCGGACCGGCTCGGCGGCCTCACCCGGCCAGGCCACGAGAAACACGCCATCGTGCGCCACGCCCGCCACCTTCCGACCGCTGGGCAGCTCCGCCTCGATCTGCTGCGTGCCGTCGGGGGCGGTGCCGCCGACCCAGCTCAGGCGCTCATCGACGCCCCAGGTATGGGGCTCCAGCTTGTTCCACGGCAGTGGCTCGCCGTCCGGGACCACCCACATATGGACCTCGGCCCGGCCGGGCCGCGCCACACACGTGATGAGGGCGTGCCGGGTCGCGTACAACAGGACCTCGTCGGTGCCGACCTCGATGTCGAGTTGGGTGGTGGGCACCTGGCCACGCTCGGCGTCAGGAAGGGTGAGAGCGTCCCGGGTTATCTCAAGCACCTTCGCGGCACACCGTTCGCCCGCCGGCAACGGACGGCCGGCCACCTGCTCAGCGCCACCTTGGTTGAGCACCAGCGCACCGACCACCACAGCGACACCCGCGCAGGCGGTGGCGGCGACCAGACCCCGTCGGCGGGTGGCGCGTCGCGTCCCCATGACGGTGGACAAGGGCACCCGCAGCGTCTGCCCCGCGTACACCTCGCGGATGCGGTCGAGCAGCTCCTCATCGTCGATCGTGTTCACGCCAGGACCTCCTCGGCCTTTCCGTTGTCTCCAGCAGCCAGACGGACACGCAGCGTGCCCAGGGCTCGATGCAGATGGACGTGCACCGTGGCCGGGGCGATGCCCAGCAGCTCACCCGTCTCCTCGGGCGAAAGATCGGCCAACACGCGCAGCGCCAGCACGGCTCGCTGCCGACCCGGCAGCGCGGCGACCAGCGCCTGCAGCCGCCCGTCAAGCCCGCCGACGGACGTCTGCGCCGGGGCCGGGCGCTCTGGCGACGTTCCCAGTAGCTCCCGCCTCAACCGCCGCCACCAGGATCGGTGGACGTTCAGCGCGACGCGCATGACCCAGGCCGTCGGGTTGGTGTGCTGACGCACCCGCTCCCAGTTCAGGTACGCCCGGGTGAACGCCTCCGCCGCCGCGTCCTCGGCCCGCACGCGATCGCCGCTCGCGGCGATCACCGCGCGCAGCACGGCATCCTTGCGCGCCGCATAAAACGCTTCGAAGTCCTCGCTCATCACTACCCGACCCTTACCGGCTCGTCCGTCGGCCAGTCAACGTTCGACGCGGCCGGGGGCTTTACTGTCCTCAATCACGTTTTGATAACGCTGCCGGGCCCGGTCGGTGTCGCCAATATCGATGGACGTCGCTCCCGCCCGCTGGTCGTATCCGTGTGAGCAGTAGGATTGCGGCGTGCCCGAGGAGTCGGCGGCCGATCGGCTCCGCCTCGCCCTCGACATGTACGAGTTCGGCGAGGCCATGCAGCGCGCACGCTTGCGGCGGGAGCGGCCCACCGCGACCGCGGCCGAGATCGACGCGGCCGTACAGCATTGGCTCCTCTGGCGCCGTGACCCACCCATCGACGACGAACACGTCGCCGACCGATCACCGTGAACCGAATCGAGGCCGCCCTGCGCCGAGCGGCGACCGACCTCAATCGCTACGGCCGTCCGTGGGGGCTGGTGGGCGGTCTTGCGGTGTCGGCGCGGGCAGAACCACGTTTCACCCGCGATGTTGACATCGCCGTGGCCGTCGAGGACGACATTGGTGCCCAGGAGCTTGTGCGACACCTGCTGGGCGACCGGTACATCCTGTCCGGCACGGTAGAACACGACAACGGTCGACTGGCGAGCGTCCGGTTACGGCGCGAGATTGACGATGTCGACGTCGTCGTCGATCTCCTGTTTGCGAACTCCGGCATCGAGACGGAGGTCGCCCGAGCGGCCGAGTCGATCGAGATCGTCGCCGGGCTGACGCTACCGGTGGCGCGCACCGGCCACCTGCTCGCGTTGAAGCTGCTGGCTCGCGACGATGCCTGGATGCCGCAGGATCTGGCCGATCTGCATGCCCTTCGATCGGTCGCGACACCGGCCGACCTGACCTTGGCCGAGGACGCCGTCAGGTTGATCATGGATCGAGGGTTCAACCGCGGCCGCGATCTCGTATCGGCCCTCCGGGCGCTCAACGCCGAACAAACCTGAGCGCCGCGATTCGTCGCCGTGGAACCGCTCGTACGATCGGCGCATGATCCTGCACGTGGCGCGCTTCGCCGACCTGGATGTGGCGACGCTCTACGCGCTGCTGCGTCTGCGCACCGACATCTTCGTGGTCGAGCAGCGCTGCCCCTACCCGGAGCTCGACGGCCGTGACCTCGAGCCCGGTACGCGTCACGTCTGGCTTGCCCCCGAGCGCAGCGACCCGCATGCCTACCTGCGCGTGCTCGCCGAACCGGATGGCAGCCACCGCATCGGCCGGGTCTGCACCGCAGAAAAGGCCCGCGGCCAGGGCCTGTCGGCCCGGCTCGTCGCGGCGGCGCTGGAGTTGATCGGCGACGCCCCGAGCGTGCTGGACGCGCAGAGCTACCTGGTCGAGTTCTACCTGGGGTTCGGCTTCACCCAGTCCGGGGCGGAGTTCGTCGAGGACGGCATCCCGCACGTGCCGATGCGGCGCAACCCGGCGCCCTGAGGCCTCGTCGTGTGCCGGACCCACGTGTGCGCACGGGGTCGGTCAGGGCAGGGCGGCCACGATCTCGGCGAGCGGCCGGCGCCGGCCGGTGTAGAACGGGACCTCCTCGCGCACATGCCGGCGCGCGCGGGAGGCCCGCAGGTCGCGCATGAGGTCGACGATGCGGTGCAGCTCATCGGCCTCGAACGCGAGGATCCACTCGTAGTCGCCGAGCGCGAAGGAGGCCACCGTGTTGGCCCGCACATCGGGGTAGCCGCGGGCCTGCTTGCCGTGCTCGGCGAGCATGTCGCGGCGCTCCTCGTCGGGCAGCAGGTACCACTCGTAGGAGCGCACGAACGGATACACGCAGACCCAGGCGCGCGCCTCCTCCCCGGCCAGGAACGCGGGGACGTGGCTCTTGTTGAACTCGGCCGGCCGGTGCATCGCGGCCACCGACCACACCGGCGCGAGGTGGGTGCCGAGCTCGGTGCGGCGCAGCAGCGCGTACGCCTCCTGCAGCGCGTCGGCGCTGGGCGCGTGCCACCACACCATCAGGTCGGCGTCGGCGCGCAGCGCGGTCACGTCGTAAGTGCCGCGGACCACCACGTCCTTCGCGGCGAGCTGCTCGAAAAGGGCATCGACCTCGCCAGCGAGCTCGTCGCGCGGGCCGATGCCGAGCGGCCCGGTGGCCCGGAAGACCGACCACATCGTGTAGCGGATGGTCGCGTTCAGCTCGCGCAGCCGGGCGGCGTTGGTCTCGGACACGGGTGTCGCGTGGTCGGTCATAGACCCAAGTCTCGCTCACCGAGGTCCGGTGCGCCCAGGGCGGCCCAGACCGCCTCGGCCGCGGCGGCGCCGGACCGTACGCAGGCGGCGATGCCCACCCCGTCCGCGACCGCCCCGGCGAGGGCGAGCGTCGCGGGCAGCGCCGCCCGCACGCGACGGATCCGGTCGACGTGACCCACGCCGTACTGCGGCAGTCCGCCGCCCCAGCGGGTCACGAACGCCGCGACCGGCGCCGGCAGCGCCACCGGCACCAGCTCGGCGAGCTCACCGCGTACCAACGAGATCAGCTCCTCGTCGCTTCGCTGCAGCACGGCCACCTCACCGGCCCGGCCCACCGACGCCCGCAGCAGCACCAGGCCGTCGGGGCGCGGCTGCTCGGGCCACTTGACGCTCAGGTACGTGGCCGCCTTGACCGCCCGGCCCTCACTGGCCGGCACCAGAAACCCGGTGCTCGCGGGCAGCTGCGTGCCGGCCGGCAGGGCCAGGGTCACCAGCGCCACGCTGGCGTACTCCAACGTGCTCACGTCGGCCGCCGCGCCCGGATCGACCTCACGGAGCAGCCGAGCTGCCGGGGCGGACGGCACGGCGAGCACCACCGCGTCGGCCTCGATCGCCTCCGCGTCTCGGGTGGAGCCGAGCACCAGCCGCCAACCGGCACCGACCAGAGCGAGCTCGCGCACCGGTGCGCCGAGCCGCACCGTCGCCCCGGCCGCCGCGGCCACCGCGTCGACCAACCGGGAGACACCGCCCCGGACGGTGGCGAAGACCGGCGTGCCGGGTGGGCGCGGTGCGGCGGCGAGCGCGGCCCGCACGGCGGTGGTGAGCGTCGGCTGCCGCTGGGCGGCGGCGTGCAGCCCCGGCATGGTCGCGGCGAGCGAGAGCGCATCGGCGCGTCCGGCGTACACCCCGCCGAGCATCGGGTCGACGAGCCGGTCGACCACCTCGTCGCCGAGGCGGCGGCGCACCAGCGCACCGACCGCGTCGTCCTCGCCCGGGGCCAGCAGCGGGTGGCCGGCGTCGAGGTCCCGCTGCGGATCGGGCCGGGCCAAGTCGTCCACTGTGGACAGATCGGAGGGGACGCCGAGCAGCGTGCCGGCGGGCACGCGATGGTGCCGCCCGCCCACCACGATCGCGGCCGGCAGTGGGGCCGGGTGCACCAGGTCGTCGCCGAGCCCAACCGCGCGGGCCAGCCGCACCACCGCCGAGTCGAGACCCTCCTCGCGGGCCAGGAACATCTCGGCCCCGACCTCCACCGGGCCGCCTTCGATCTCGCCGGTGCGCAGCTTGCCGCCCAGGCGTCCGGTCTGCTCCACCAGCACGATCGACAGGCCCGGACCGGCGAGCTCGCGCAACCGGTGGGCGGCGGCGAGCCCGGCGACGCCTCCGCCGACGACCACGACCCGCATGCGCCCATGAAACCGCGAACAGCGTCGATCGTCACCGTTGGGGTCGGCGCCGGGCGGCCCGCGCCGGGCGGAGCCGGCCGCTGCCCTTAGGGTGTCGGACGTGGATTCTCAACCCGTCGCGGTCATCACCGGTGCGGCCCAGGGCATCGGTGCCCGCATCGCCGAGGTGCTCGGCTCGCTCGGCTACCAGCTCGCCCTCTTCGACCGGCAGCCGATCCCTGGGCCACCCGGTGCGCTCTGCGTCACCGGCGACGTGGCCGACGAAGAGTCGGTGGCCGGCCTGGCCACCGCTGTCGACGAGACATTTGAACGCGTCGACGTGCTGGTCAACAACGCCGGCATCGCCTGCATCGGCCCGGCCGAGCAGATGCCGGCGGCGCTGTGGCGGCAGGTGCTCGAGGTGAACCTGACCGGCCCGTTCCTGCTCTGCCAGCAGTTCGGGCGGCGGATGCTGGCCCAGGGCTCCGGCTCGATCGTGAACATCGCCTCGGTGGCCGGGCTGCGGGGCGTGGCCGACCGGACCGCGTACAACGCGAGCAAGCACGGCCTGGTGGGGCTGACCCGTACGCTGGCCGTCGAGTGGGGCGGCCGTGGGGTTCGGGTCAACGCGGTGTGCCCGGGTTGGGTCAAGACGCCGATGGACGATGCGTCGCAGGGCGAGGGGGCCTACGGCGACGCCGACATCACCGAGCACGTGCCGATGGGGCGCTTCGCCACCCCCGACGACGTGGCCCAGGCGGTGGCGTTCCTGGCCGACCCGACCCGCAGCGGCTTCGTCAACGGGGTCACGCTCTCGGTCGACGGCGGCTGGCACGCCGACGGGTCGTGGTCGGGCCTGCGCCTGGCCGCGCGAGACCGCTGACCGGGCCGGGTCGATCAGCCGGCGCTGGCCTGGTGGACCAGCTCGACCACGCGGGTCAGCACGTCCGGATCGGTCTCCGGAAGCACGCCGTGACCGAGGTTGAACACATGCCCGGCCGCCGCGCGCCCGTCCGCCAGCACCCGCCGCACCTCGGCCTCGACCACGTCCCACGGGGCGAGCAGCACGCACGGATCGAGGTTGCCCTGCACCGCGTGGTCGACCCCGAGCCGGCCGGCCGCCTGGTCCAGCGGGGTGCGCCAGTCGACCCCGACGACCTCGGCCCCGGCCTCGGCCATCGCCTCGAGCAGCGGCCCCGTACCCACCCCAAAGTGGATCTTCGGTAGGTCGGGAAACTCCTCGGCCAGGCCGCGCAACACGGACGCCGAGTGGGGCTGCACGAACCGCCGGTAGTCGGCCGCCGACAGCGCACCCACCCAGGAGTCGAAGAGCTGCACCGCGCCAACCCCGGCCGCGGCCTGGACCCGCAGGAACTGCCGGGTGATCTCGGCCAGGCGCTGGCACAACTCGTGCCAGGTCTGCGGCGCGCCGTACATGAGGGCCTTGGTTCGGGCGTGCGTACGCGAAGGGCCGCCCTCGACCAGGTACGAGGCGAGCGTGAACGGAGCACCGGCGAACCCGATCAGTGGGGTCGGGCCGAGTTCGGCGACGAGCAGCCGCACCGCCTCGGCGACGTAGCCGACATCCTCGGCCGCCAGTGTGGGCAGCGCCGCCACATCGGCCGCGGTGGCTACCGGCTTCGCCATCACGGGGCCCACGCCCGGCCGGATGTCCAGGTCGATCCCGGCGGCGGCGAGGGGAACCACGATGTCGGAGAAGAGGATCGCGGCGTCCACGCCGTGCCGGCGCACCGGCTGAAGGGTGATCTCGCAGACCAGCTCCGGCCGCCGGCAGGACTCGAGCATGCCCAGGCCCTCACGCACGGCGCGGTATTCGGGCAGCGACCGGCCGGCCTGCCGCATGAACCACACCGGGGTCTGCGGCACCGGCTGGCGCCGACAGGCGCGCATAAACGCCCCATCGGTGGCGGAGATCACGGGCTCCTTCGCCGGCTGGTCAGGAAGCACGGGCACCGTGCTATACCCCAAACATTAACAAGGTGCCCCTGCTTTCACTCGGTGTCGTGGCCGCCATCGTGTCATCCGCCACCTGACGCCGACAATCCGGGCGTACCGCGCGGCGGGCCGGGTGGGATGCCCGGCGCGCCGATCTCCCGCCCGGGTCCGGCCCGCCATAGGCTGGCGGCATGGCGCCCTCGACCGCCGTGCCCGCGATCTTCACCCGAGCTGTGCTCTCGCTCCGCTCGGCCGATCTGCGGCCCGAGATCTCCCTTGAGGAGGTCACCGCGCCGAAGCGGCTGGCGCCCTATGCCTACGCGCTGAGCGCCGGGATCAGCCGGCACGGCGACGAGATCGCCACCGGCCGGCTCATCCTGCTGCACGATCCGGCCGGCCACGAGGCCTGGCAGGGCACGCTGCGCTTGGTCACCTACGTGACCGCGGATCTCGAGGCGGAGATGGCCACCGACCCGCTGCTGCCTGACGTGGGCTGGAGCTGGCTCACCGACGCCCTCGACACCCAGGGCGCCCGGTACACGGCCGTCTCCGGCACGGTCACCCAGACCCTGTCCACCCGCTTCGGTGACCTCGCCGGCTCGCCGGCCGCCGCGGACATCGAGATCCGCGCATCCTGGACGCCGCTCGACCGCGACCTCGAGCCGCACATGGACGCCTGGTGCGCCCTGCTCGCGTCCACCGCCGGCCTGCCGCCGCCCGGGGTGGCGTTGCTGCCCAGCCGGCTCGGTTTTGTCGCCGGCTTGACCTAGGGCGTGCCTCCCGGATTTTTGATCGGATTCGACGTACTCGAGCCGGTTCCCGAAGGTGTGTCGCGCCCGGGACATCGACGATTCCCGAAATTAACCATGATCAGGAAGCGTTGGGTCACTCCGGTGACGCGCGGTCATCGGGACAGAATGATGATCCGGCATGACTATTCCTAAGGCAGATCATGCCGGTTCATCATCGAGCCGTGGCCGGGGTCTACCGGTGGGATCCCCGAACCAAGTCGAGTAACCTGCCCAGTCGCCAGCTGACTTAGAGGTACTTGTCAGCCTCGGCGCAGACCTTCTCCACCTCGTCGGCCTTCTTGTTCGCCTCGGAGGTCTTGTTCGCGTCGAGCAGCTCCCAGAAGTCGTAGATCGTGGTCAGGCACGTGGCGACCGCGTTCTTGGCCGTGGTCAGCTGGGTCGACTCGTCCCGGGCGTTCGTGAGCTGCCGCTTGACGTCGTCCATGTCGCGGTTGAGGCTCTCCAGGTCTTTGCGCTGGCTGGAGATGGTCGACTCGTGCGTGCTCACGTTCTGGCTCAGCTGCTTGGCCTCGTCCACCTTGAGCAGATAGAGCGTGGTCATCACGCCGGTGGCGGTGGTCAACAGGGCGGTGAGGATGGCCAAGATGATCAGCGCGGCGCGTCGGCTCTTGGGCGGGGCCGGCGGCGGGTAGGCCGGGTAGCCGTACGGGGCGGCCGAAATCGGCGGCGCCGAGACCGGGTAGCCCATGGTCGGCGGGCTCGATATTGGGTACGCCGGGGCCGGCGGATAGGTCGGCGGCGGGTAGGCAGACGCCGGGTAGACCGGCGCGGCCGCGGGTGCCACTGGTGCACTGCCGGCCGAGAAGACGGCCGGTGGGTCCGGCTGCGGCCCACCGGAAGCGAACCCGGCGTGGCTGTAGGCGGAGACGTCCACGTGTGCCGGTGCGTCCCCCGCAGCCGGCGCATCAACCCGGGCCGGCGCATCAACCCGCGCCGGCAGGTCACCCGGAGATGGCGCATCAACCCGGGCCGGCAGGTCACCCGGAGATGGCGAATCACCCTGCGCCGGGGCATCGGTATAGCGGACATCGAGCGGCGCGATCTTTTCCAGCGCCGTGTCGGCGGAAGCGCCCGACGTCTCCGGCAACCACGAGAAGGAAGGGCTGGGCGCGTCGGGGTTCGCGCCGGCGGGGTCGTTCATCGTTCTCCTTCGCTGGGCGTCGACCCGATCGGGGCCGAGACCGACACGCTAGTGGCCGCCCGCCCCCGCCGCGACCCCGTAGCGGGTAACCGTCACCGCGCGGGACGCATCGGCCCGCCCCGCCCACGGCCCGCCGTCCCGACCAAGCCGGAGTGCGATGTGATCGGCGCGCCGGTGGCCTGCTGGTTCTCCAGCGCCGGATGGACCGTACGGTTGTCTCGTGACGGACGCCGCTGACGCCCCCCGCGCGCCGGCCGTTGTACTCACCTCGCCTCGCGACGGGACGCCCGAGCCGGTGACCACACCGGCCGCCCTCGCCGCGGCGGCCGAGCGGCTCGCCGCCGGCCGCGGACCGGTGGCGGTCGACGCTGAGCGGGCCTCGGGTTACCGCTACACCCACCGGGCCTATCTGGTGCAGCTGCGCCGCGAGGACGCCGGCACCGTGCTCATCGACCCGCTGCCCTTCGACGACCTGACCCCCATCGACGAGGCCATCGCCGGGGTGGAGTGGGTGCTGCACGCGGCGAGCCAGGACCTGCCCTGCCTGGTCGAGCTGGGCCTGCGTCCGACCCGCCTCTTCGACACCGAGCTGGCCGCGCGCCTGGCCAACCTGGAGCGGGTCGGCCTGGCCGCCCTCACCGAGGAGCTGCTGGGCTTCGCGCTGGAGAAGCACCACTCGGCGGCTGACTGGTCGACCCGGCCGCTGCCGTCGGCCTGGCTGAGCTATGCCGCGCTCGATGTGGAGCTGCTGATCGGGCTGCGGGATCTGCTCGAGGCCGAACTGGCCGAACAGGGCAAGCTCGGCTGGGCGCATGAGGAGTTCGCCGCGCTGGTCGCCGCGGCCGGCGAAACCACCCGGCCTCGACCGGATCCGTGGCGGCGGACCTCAGGCATCCACAAGGTGCGCGGGCCGCGGGCGCTGTCCCGGGTCCGGGCGCTCTGGTACGCCCGCGACGGCGTGGCTTCGCGCCGCGACAGCGCGCCGGGGCGGGTGCTGCCCGACTCCGCGATCGTGGCGGCGGCCGAGGCCGATCCACGCGACGAACGCGAGCTGCTCGCGCTGCCCGGCTTCGGCGGCCGCTCGGTGCGCCGGCTGGCGCCGGTGTGGATCGCCGCGCTCGCCGAGGCGCGCCGGCTCACCGACGCCGAGCTACCACAGACCCCACCCGCCGACGGACCGCCGCCGCCGCACCGCTGGGCCGAGCGCGACCC
This sequence comes from Micromonosporaceae bacterium, assembly GCA_050264675.1. GTDB lineage: Bacteria > Actinomycetota > Actinomycetes > Mycobacteriales > Micromonosporaceae > JBLNGJ01. The sequence continues at coordinate 2,661 of JBLNGJ010000167.1, read as the reverse complement.
GGTCGCGGCGGCCCGCCTGGTCCGGTGCCGGGAGGTGGTCTCCCGGCTGGCCACACTGCACGCGCTGCCACCGGAGAACCTGGTCTCGCCGGACGCGATCCGGCGCATCGCCTGGACGCCGCCGGAGCCATCGTTCGCGGGTTCTCCCGCCAGCGTCGAAAAACTCGACCCCGACACCGTCGCCGAGGCGCTGGCCGCCACCGGGGTGCGGGGCTGGCAGATCGGCCTGCTCGCGGACGAACTCGCCGTCGCTCTCGTCGATCCCTGATCCCGGCCGCCGCCCGGGCCGGGCTCAGCCGACCACCACGGTGACCCGCTGGGCCATGTTGTTGGCCATCCCCTGCACGTTCCAGGGCGCGTCGACCGGCTGCTCATCACCGGTCGCGTCGGTGGCCCGGACCAAGAGCTCGTAACGGCCCGGCGCCTCCACCGTCCACGGCCAGCGCCACCTCGACCAGGCCCAGGTCGACGGGGCCGGCTCGACCTCGGCGTCCGACCACGTGTGTCCACTATCGACGGACACGACGACCTTGGTGATCGGGGCCTGCCCGGACCAGGCCCGGCCGGTCAGCTCGTGCGAGCCCGGGGCGAGGAACCGGGTGCGCGACATGAAGTCGGGATGACCGGGCGGGATCATCAGCGCCCGTGGACGCATCCGGGTCACCGCGTCGCCCGGCGCCTGGGCATCGTGCTTGAACCGGTAGGCGACCGTGTTCTGGAACCCGTCGAACGGCTCGGTCAGCACCGTGATCGCCTGCAGCCACTTCACCTGGGCCATGCCATACCACCCGGGGATCACCAACCGCAGCGGAAAGCCGTGCTGGGGTGGCAGCGGCGCGCCGTTCATCTCGTACGCGAGCAGGGCCTCCGCCCGCATCGCCTCGGCCACCGGAAGCGCCCGCTGGTAGTCCTGCTCGACGCCACGCTCGACCCCATGGTCGGCACCGGTGAAGACCACATCGACCGCGTCCGCGCCGAGGCCGGCCTCGCGCAGTAGCGCCGGCAGCGGCGTGCCGGTCCACTCGGCGGTGCCGACCGCCTCGGTCAGCCAGGGCTGGCTCACCGGCCGGGGATGCAGGCGGGCCCGGCCGTTACCGGCGCACTCGAGGGTGACCCGGGTGGTGACCGCCGGACGCGCGCGCAGCTCGGCCAGGTCGAGGCGCAGCGGCCGCTCGACGTGGCCGTCGATGACCAGGCGCCAGCCGTACGGGTCGACGTCGGGGATGTCGTAGTGCACCAGCAGGTAATGCAGCCCCACCGGGGTCACGTCGTAGCGCAACGCCTCCAGTGGCATGGCGTGGTTGCGGGCGGCCAGGGCCAGCTCGTCGACGCCGATGCCCTCGTCCGGGTCGGCCAGCCGGGCCCGGGTGCTGTACTCGGCCGGAACTGTCACGCCGCCCTACCTTCCGCTGAGAGGATCGCGTCGTCGGTCATGGCGCCATTGTGACCCGGACACCGTCGCGGCGACGTCCGGGACCGTGCGCCGACCTTCACAGGTTCCACACCGGACCGACGGGACGATCGCACATCCGGTCCCTAGCGTGGCTGGCATGCGCGTGATGATGATCCTGCCGGCGCTGACCGAGGCAACCGGTCCTTCGTTTCGCAACGCTTGCGGAGCGGAGCCAACGTCATTTCGACGGCCGATCAAGTACTCGCTGTTTCCCCCGCTCGGGCTGGCCACCCTCGCCGCCTACCTCCCCGCCGACGCCGAGGTGACACTGCAGGACGAGCACGTGCAACGGCTACGCCTCGACGACGGGCCGGTGCCCGACCTGGTGGTGATCCAGGTCTATATCACCTCGGCCCGCCGCGCCTACCGGATCGCCGACCAGTACCGGGCCCGTGGGGCGTACGTCGTCCTCGGTGGACTGCACGTCACCTCGCTGCCGCAGGAGGCGTCCGTCCACGCCGACACGATCTTCCTCGGGCCGGGCGAGGACACCTGGCCGCAGTTCCTCGCCGACTGGCGCCGCGGCCAGGCGCGGCCGGTCTACCAGTCCACCGGGCGCACGCTCGTCGGCATGCCGCCGGTTCGCCGCGACCTCATCCAGCGCCACCGGTACCTGGTGCCGAACTCGATCGTCGTCTCCCGCGGCTGCCCGCACCACTGCGAGTTCTGCTACAAGGACGCCTTCTTCGCCGGCGGCCGCTCGTTCTACACCCAGACGGTCGACGCGGCGCTGGCCGAGATCGACCGCCTGCCCGGACGGCACCTGTACTTCCTCGACGACCACCTCTTTGGCAACCGGCGCTTCGCCACCGCGCTCTTCGACGGCATGGCCGGCCTGGGCCGGCTCTGGCAGGCGGCCGGTACGGTCGACGCGGTGCTCGCGCCGGACCTGCTCGAGCGGGCCGTCGAGGCCGGACTGCGCAGCCTCTTCGTCGGCTTCGAGACGGTCAACGGGGCCAACCTCGCGGCCCAGCGCAAGCGGCAGAACATCGGCCGCGACTACGCGGCGGTGGTGCGGCGCCTGCACGAGCTCGGCGTCATGGTCAACGCGAGCTTCGTCTTCGGTATGGACGACGACGGACCGGACGTCTTCGCGCGCACCGTGGCCTGGGCGATCGAGCAGGGCATCGAGACGGCGACGTTTCACATCATGACGCCCTACCCGGGCACGGCGCTCTACCAGCGGATGCAGGCCCAGGGCCGGATGC
>JBLNGJ010000166.1:0-3538 GCA_050264675.1 Micromonosporaceae bacterium | reverse complement strand
GGGCGTGCAGTGCGGTGGAGTGCGTCACCTGCTCCTCCCGCACGTGCTCCTCGAACGAGCGCACGTCGAAGTGCAGGCCGCGGTCGGTGCCCGGCCGGCCGCCCTCGATCGCGTAGCGCCCGGCGTCGACCAGGGCGAGCAGCTCGTGGTCGTGGGTGAAGTCGGGGAAGTCGAATCCGGCCACCCAGCTGACCGTGGCCAGCGCGTCGTCGAGGGCTCGGCGAAGCGGTTCGACCAGACCGCCCAGATCGGCCGAACCGGGTGCACGGTAGAAGCCGCCGACCCGTACGTTGACCGGATGGATGGCCCGGCCCCCGACCGTGCTGAGGATCGCGTTGCCGACCTTCTTCAGGGCCAGGCCGCGCTCGACGACGGTGCGGTGTTCCCGGGCCATCTCCACCACGCCCGGGTAGCCGAGGAAGTCGGGGGCGTGCAGCAGGTAGATGTGCAGCGCGTGGCTCGAGATCCACTCTCCACAGTAGAGCAATCGGCGTAGGGCCGTGACCGACTCGTCGACCACGATGCCGCAGGCGTCCTCGATGGCCAGGCAGGCGCTCAGCTGGTAGGCCACCGGGCAGATACCGCAGATGCGGGCGGTGATGTCGGGCGGTTCGGTGTGACCGCGGCCGCGCAGGAACGCCTCGAAGAAGCGCGGCGGCTCGTAGATGTTCAGCTGGGCTTCGGTGACGTCGCCGTCCTGCACCCGCAGGCGCAGGGCACCCTCGCCCTCGACCCGGGCCAGCGAGCCGACGGTCAGGGCCCGCTCATTGCGATGGCTCATGGGATCTCCCGGGTGCGGACGTGCCCACGTTGAAGGTGCGGTAGATGCGGGTCAGCTCGACGGCGGTGAGGCCGGCCGCCCGCAGGGTCGGCTCCAGCGCGTCCGGGTTGGCGCCCGGCAGCGGACCGAAGCAGCCGTAGCAGCCGCGACCGTAGGCTGGGCAGAGTGCGCCGCAGCCCGCCTGGGTCACCGGCCCCAGGCACGGGGTGGGCTGGGCGACCAGTAGGCAGGTGGTGCCGCGCAGCTTGCACTCCTGGCAGACGCTGTACGCGGGCAGGTTGGGCCGCCGACCGGCGAGCAAGGCGGTCAGCAACTCCAGCAGCTGCGCCCGGTCGATCGGGCAGCCGCGCAGCTCGTAGTCGACCGGCACGTGCGCCGAGATCGGCGTGGACGTGGCCAGCGTGCGGACGTACTCGGGCCGGGCGTACACGACAGCGGCGAACTCGGTCACGTCGGCCAGGTTGCGCAGCGCCTGAATGCCGCCGGCGGTGGCGCAGGCGCCGATGCTGACCAGGACGCGCGACTGCTCGCGCACCCGATGGATCCGTTCGAGATCGTCGGGAGTGGTGATCGAACCCTCGACCAGCGAGATGTCGTAGGGGCCGGCCACCGTCGCGCGGGACGCCTCGAGGAAGTGCGCGATGGTCACCGTGGCGGCCAGGCCGAGCAGCTCGTCCTCGCAGTCGAGCAGGGTGAGCTGGCACCCGTCACACGAGGCGAACTTCCACACCGCGAGGGTGGGTTGAGCCGTGGGCGTGGCCATTCACAACTCCCGGGTCGTGAGCAACACTTCGGCCATCTCCAGATCGACCACCGGCCCGTCGCGGCAGAGCAGCAACGGGCCGAGCTGACAGTGTCCACAGAGGGCGATTCCGCACCGCATGTTGCGCTCCAACGAGACGGCGACGCGGTCGCGGGCCACGCCCCGGCCGACCAATGACCGGGCGCCCAACCGCATCATCACCTCGGGTCCGCACACGTAGGCAACGGACGTTTCGGGGGTGAGCTCGACCGCGTCGAGCAGGGTGGTGACCACACCAACCCGGCCGGACCATCCGGCGTCGGCCCGGTCGACCGTGACGAGCACTTCGGCCCCGGCGGCGCGCCACTGGTCGTACTCGGCGGTGAAGATGAGGTCATCGGGAGTACGCGCGCCGATCAGCACGATCACCCGCCCCGGCCGCGCGAGCGCAGTGGTGACCACTGGCCGCAGCGGCGCCAGGCCGATGCCGCCGGCCATGACGATGACGTCGGTGTTCGCCGGCGGCGTGGGCCAGCCGTGCCCGTAGGGGCCGCGCAGGCCAAGCGTCGAGCCGACCGGTGCTTCGCACACAGCCCGACTCACCGCGCCCACCGCCCGCACCGTGTGCCGGAGCAGCCCCGTGTCGCCACCGCTGATCGAGACCGGAATCTCGCCGACCCCGAACGCGTAAACCATCGTGAACTGTCCCGGTGTCCACCGAGGCAGGCCCGCCCCGACCGGCTCCAGGGTGAGCGTTGCGGTGTCGGCCGTCTCCGACTGGCGGTGGACGACCCGATGCGCGACCGGCACCATGTCGGTTGTCATGGCTGTCGGTAGAGGTCGAGCAGGCGGATGCGGGTGCATTGCAGCCGATCGATGACGACCCGGATGAACCGTCGCACGAGCTCGTAGCCCAGCGCCGGATCGGCGTCGCAGAGACGGCGGACCTCGCGGCCGTCGAACTCCACCGCGGAGGTCGCCTGAACCGCGGTGGCGCCAAAGTGCCACTCGTGCGGGGGGAAGAGCCACGACCAACCGACCACGGCGCCGCGGCCGAGCGACTCCACCACCACCGCACCTCGTCCGGGCACCTGGGTGTCGAGGGCGATGTGGCCATCGACGAGCAGCCAGAAGCTGTGCGCCGGCCCGCCCTCGGTGAACAGGCGCGTGCCGGCCGGGAACTCCACCGGCCGGGCCTGCTCGGTCAGCCGGGCCAGGGCGGACGGCTCGATCCCGTCCAGGAACGGGTGGTCGGCGACCAGATGGGCGACGCCGGTCGGGTTCGTGGTCATGACGTGCCTCCTTGGGCCAGGGCGGCCATCTCGGCGGTGATGTCAATGCCCACCGGACACCACGCCACACACCGTCCACATCCGACACACCCTGACTCGCCGAACTGGTCGTGCCAGGTGCCGAGCTTGTGGGTGAGCCACTGCCGGTAGCGGCTACCGGCGCTGGACCGGACGGCGCCGCCGTGCAGGTAGGAGAAGTCGGTCTCGAAGCATGAGGCCCAGCGCTGCCACCGCTGGCTGTGCTCGCCGGTGAGGTCGGTGGTGTCGGTCACCGAGGTGCAGAAGCAGGTCGGGCAGACCAGCGTGCAGTTGCCGCAGGTCAGGCAACGGGCGGCCACGTCCTCCCAGTGGGTCGCGGTGAGGGTCTCGGCCAGCAGTTGGCGCGGGTCCGCCTCGGGTAGGGCCCGCCCCATCCGGTTTTGCGCGGCCGCGACCGCATCGACGGCCCAGGCCACCGTCGTCGGATCGGCCGGTTCGGTCGGCAGTGCGTCGAGCACGGCGGTGCCGGCGTCGCTGCCCGACGCCACCAGGTACCGCGGGCTGGCGCCGTCGCCGCCGGGTGCGTCCGGGCCCAGCTCGGTGAACACCAGGTCGAAGCCGGAGTCGGCCCGAGGGCCGCCACCGGCGGAGACGCAGAAGCAGGTCGCCGCCGGCTCGGTGCAGTTGACGGCAACCAGGAACGCGGCCGCGCGCCGGGCGGCATACCCGCGGCTCGCGCCGAGC
>JBLNGJ010000165.1:0-2909 GCA_050264675.1 Micromonosporaceae bacterium | reverse complement strand
AACGAGAACGGCCAGATGTGCACTTTGGACAACCCGTGCGAGGTGAACCCGGACGGCAGCACCACGGCCACCCTGAACCAGGGCTATGCCCAGCAGACGTACTGGTTCAACACCTGTCTGTCGCCGACCCGCACCATCGACCTGACCGTCCCGGGCTGCCTGCTCCACGGGGCGACCGGCGGTGGCGGAACGACCATCTACAGCGACACCTTCGAGACGGCCACCGGCTGGACGGCCAACCCGCTCGGCACCGACACCGCGACCACCGGCCAGTGGGTGCGCGGTGACCCGGCCGGCACCAGCTCTGGCGGCGTCACGCTGCAGCTCGGCACGACGGTCAGCGGCACCAACGACCTGGTGACCGGTGCCTCCGCCGGTACGACCGCCGGCGACTTCGACGTGGACGGCGGCACCACCACCATCCAGTCGCCGACCATCACGCTGCCCTCGACCGGCACCTTGACGCTGCAGTTCTCCTGGTATCTGGCGCACCTGAACAACGCCAGCAGCGCCGACTTCTTCCGGGTGCAGATCGTCAACGCGTCCGGCACGGCCACCACGGTCTTCACCCAGGCCGGGGCGGCGAGCAACCGGGCCGGCGCGTGGGGCACCGCCACGGCCAGCCTGAACAGCTTCGCCGGCCAGACGATCCGGATCCGGGTCCAGGCGGCCGACGCCTCCACCGGCAGCCTCATCGAGGCCGGCGTGGACAATGTGACCATCACCCAGGCGTAACCACCGGTACCGCGAGCACGCCGTCACGCGACCTGCGTGGCGGCGTGCTCGTTGATCGATCACGGCGTGAACCACCGCCCGCACCGCGCCGTCATTATCAATGTGCTGTGCGCTGTGTCGCGGGGTGTCTGCGGAGCCACGACACGCCTCGCCCGCTGCCGCCCTTGATCACCGGAGGCGGGCGACATGAGGTACCGCCTGCTGGGGCCGGTCCAGATCGTCATCGACGGACGGCCGGTCGAGGTCGAGGGCACGAAGACCAGGGCGTTGCTGGTAATCATGCTGATCAACGTCAATACGGTCGCTCCCTCCATGGAGGTGGTGCGTGGAAGGTTCGCCGGCCAGCGTGGCGGGAGGCCCTTGTGGTTTCCTTGCCGTGATCCAGATCGAGTGCCGCCGCGTCGTCGATCGCAGTTGTCCAATGTAGATGAGCCGACGGTCGCCTGTCCGACAGTCGCTTGCCATGATCACGACCTATGGCGCCAGGGGCGCAGTCCGGTTTGAGGGTCTCCCGCGGCCACGGGTCCGGGCACGGTCGGTGTGATGACCCCGACTGAGCCGGCCAAGGGCGGCGGGGCCACGCCGGCATCGCCCGGTGGCGGGGCGACCGGCTCGGGCGGTGGGATGCCGGCGGCGCCGCTGATGCCGGCCGTGGGCCTGCCCAAGGGTGGCGGGGCCATCCGGGGCATCGGGGAGAAATTTGCGGCCAAGTGGCCAAGCCGGTCGTGAAGTTCATGCAGGATGTCGCCGACTTCCGCAAGTGCGTCATCTTCGATACGGCAGGGATGCGCCGGGAGGTGAGTCCGCAGGAGTGCGTGGGCCTCGAACGGGCCGCGGCCTGGGAGCCCGACCAGGTGGAGCGACGTCTGCTCGACACCTTCCTGGGTTGGCCGAACCAGGACGAGCTCCAGCTACGCGTACGGCTGTCCTGACCAGGATGGGTGGCTGCGGGCTGAGACGGGGCGTCGTGGTCTGCGGGCCTTCGAGGCTGGCGCCGAGACGACCGAGGATGATCTGGCCACGCGGTGGCTGGAGGGTTCGAGCTCTGAGATTTCGCTTGGGGGCCGCTCGAGCTCATGCCACGATCCGCCCATGAGCAGTGAGGTGTGGGACGAGCGCGTGGCGGCGAGCTACGACGAGCACGCGGCCGAGATGTTCGCGCCCGACGTGCTGGGGCCGACGGTGGACTTCCTGGCCGACCTGGCGCCCGGTGGCCGGGCGCTGGAGTTCGCGATCGGCACCGGTCGAGTGGCAATTCCGTTGCGGGAGCGCGGCGTGACCGTGGCCGGAATCGAGCTCTCCCCGGCCATGGTCGACGTGCTGCGGACCAAACCGGGCGCCGACGCGATCGATGTAGCGGTTGGCGACATGACGAGCACGACGTCGCCGGGCGAGTTCGACCTGGTCTACGTCGTCTACAACTCGATCAGCAATCTGCTCACCCAGACCGAGCAGGTCGCCTGTTTCCGTAACGCGGCCCGACACCTGCGGCCGGGCGGCCACTTCGTTGTCGAGTTGTGGGTGCCTGATCTGCGCCGGCTGCCGCCCGGAACGCTCGCCCAGCCGTTTCACGTCTCGGAGCAGCGGGTCGGCCTTGATACCTACGACCTGTTGCGCCAGCAGGTCGTCTCGCACCACTACTGGGTCGAGGACGGCAAGGCCGCGGTGTTCCGGTCGACGCACCGCTACGCCTGGCCGTCGGAGTTGGATCTCATGGCCGAGTTGGCCGGGTTGCGCCTGGTCGAACGCTGGGCCGACTGGGGACGGGCGGAGTTCACCGACGACAGCCAGTCGCACGTGTCGGTGTGGGTGAAGTAGCGCGGCGTCGGGCCGCGGCCAGGTCGAAAGCAGGGGCCGCCTCCGCCGAAGCGGAGGCGCTGCTGAGTGAGGCCAACCGCCGAATCCGCGGACGGCACGGCGGCCACGGTCGAGTTCCTCCGAACCCCGCAATTCTCCACTGTGGAGTGTTGTCGGGGTGCGGCGTGGCGGCCGTGTCATGTCGGTGGATTGGTCTACTGTCGTACAGGTGAGCGAGAGGTGGCGGCAGGAGCTACCGGACGGGTTGGAGCTGATGGCGCCCGGGCCGGGTCTGGCCGCGGTGCTGGCCGGGTTGGATCGGGCGGCGTTGGCCGGGCCGGATCTGATCGTGGTGGCCCGGGCGCGGGCCCGTCAGC
>JBLNGJ010000164.1:0-4618 GCA_050264675.1 Micromonosporaceae bacterium | reverse complement strand
CGCCACCTCCCAACCCCCCCGGGCGGGTGCCGGGGGGGCTACCCCCCCACCCACCCCCCCCGCCGCGCCCGGCCGCCCCTGGGCGCGCCGGGCAGCGGGGTTTATGGCGCCGGTCGGGCGGTGGAGCCGGTCAGGAGTTGGGGCCGTAGAGCGCGCGCATGCCGAGCACGTCGCCCCGGCCGAGCGTCCGGAAGTGGCCGCTGCAGCGCCGGACGCCGGGGAACATCGTCTGGTTGAGGTCCTCGATCTCGGCCAGGTTCACCAGCCCGAAGACGTGGCCGGCCTCGTGGGTCATCGTCGACTCCACGTCGTAGCGCCACCGCTGTGGGTCGGGGGGAGGGGCGGGGTCGCAGAGGGGGTCGGTGGTCGGGTGGTAGGTCCAGTTGTAGTCGCCATTGTTGAAGCTGAGGTCGGCCGAGGTGGCCTGGGCGAGCCCGTCGTGGTTCTCGGTCCAGACGCAGTACCCAGCCAGGAATGCCTCGAAGGTGCCACCGGCCAGGTCGTTGGTGTCGAGTACGTTCTCGCCGTCGGAGACGCCACAGGTGGTCTGACCGTTCTCATTGATGAAGTTTCCGCGTAGGGTCGTGTGGCCGACCTGGGCGGCGGTCGCGTTGATCCCACCGTGCATGTCGCAGGTGTTGCGGCCGTGGGTCCAGTTGTTGAATGCCCGCCGCGCGGCCGCGTCGAAGTCGTCCGGACTTCCGTTGGCTAGGGCGGAGCCGAGTCTCGTGCGGTACAGGTAGGGCCCGTACCACTTGAATCCCGCCAGGTTGTACGAGTCCCGCTCGCAGGCCCCGGGGAATCCGGGGACGTCGGGGAACTCATCGGCCTTGGGGCCGGTGGTGTTGATGCCTTGCCCATTAACGCTGCCCTGGCCGTTGGCGCTGCCTTGCGAGTTGGTGCTGCCTTGGCCGGGCAGCAACCCGAGGACGGTGTCGGTGGCATCCCAGCTCTGGGTGCTGGCCGTCACCCGACCCTGGGCGTCGGTGGTGAGGGTGTAGGTACGGGTCCCGGTCGGCGACAGCAGGCCCAGGGTGACACTGCGGCCGGGTGGTTGCACGAGAAGCGGGACGCCATCGCCGGCGTCGACGAACCGGCCGACCGCGCCGCACGCGACCGCGGAGAGCCCGCTCAGGTCGTGGGTCTCGAGGACGCCGTTCGGCAGACCGCAGGTGCTGTTGGCGGCAGCGGTGGTGGTGAGGATCGGGATCTGAGCGACGCCTAACGCGAGGCCGATCAGAACCGCGATCCTACGCGTAGAATTCAACGTATCCCCCTTACGTACATCGAAGCGATCTCTTCGATGCATTTGAATGTAGCAAATGGGGGCCGCGAGGACTATTGACCGATCTACCGATCCAGGTCAATATCTCCCGGGCGCATAAGCCCCTAATGTGCCGGAGTCCGGCAGGTGGCCGGGCCCCGCCCACAGGGGCTGCGACCTCGCCGGATCCTCCCAGCTCGCTCTCAGCTTTCGTCGCCTGGCCGCTGGCCCCAACCTGGGCGGTTCGGCGCCGATCGGCAAGGAACCTATGCCGATAAATTATGGCTGGCCGGTCGGGCGGGGCAATTCTCACGCATTCACTGCAATGCACATATGCGGCAACTCGTGCGGGCATTATAACCGCGAATTCTCGGCGGCCATACATCGAATTGATAACACGCCACTCCGCGTCGACCTGGCCCGAGTAGGCGAATGAGCGCGCACATCCGGTTCTCACCGTCTGTGGGCGTGGACACCTCGATCAGGCAGCGAGCTTCGGCGCAACCCAACTGCGTGGAGGAATCGAGTGTTAACTCGACACACGTCAACATATGCCTACCTGTACATGGAAATTGATATGGCTTCTGCTTGATCAAGCTAGTTAGAATCGTTTGCCGGCCCGGTGTGACCACAAAGGTGGGCTGGCACGCGAGATTGGAGAAGGCATGAAGATTCGATCTCCGCGCAACGGCCTCATTCTGCTCCTCGTGGCGATAGTCGCGGCCGGACTCGGGCTCGCCGTCGTCATTCGGGGGAGCTCGACGAGTGCGATCGCCCTACACACGTTCCCGGGCAAGCGGGGCCAAGAGGATGTCGCCGGCAACCGAGGCGAGCCCGACGGCGCGGAAGGCGAAGAATCGGAGAAAGGCGGCGAGGATCCGGAAGCGTACGCCGAGCAGCAGTTCGCGGCGCGCGCGTACCCGGAGAGCGACCTCCCCGTGACCGCGGCCCTCAACGCCGTGCAGGCGTGGAACCAGAAGAGCAACGGCAAGAAGTCGGCCGGGCAGTGGACGCTGGCCGGACCGAGCATTGCCAACTACCCCGGCGTCCTCACGTTCAGCGGGGCCGAATACACAGCCTCCGGCCGGGTCACCGCCCTCGCGGTCGGTCCGACCTGCTCCACATCGAACTGTCGCGTCTGGGTCGGGGCGGCGGGCGGCGGCGTCTTCCGCACCGACAATGCCCTATCCGGTAGTGGTCCAAACTGGACGTACGTGTCGGGAAGTTTCGGCACGAACGCGATCGGCACGCTCACCTACGCCGGCGGTGTGCTCTATGCCGGCACCGGCGAGCCCAACGCCTCCGGCGACTCTGAAGCTGGACTCGGCATCTGGAAGTCGACCAACGGCGGCGACACGTGGACTCAGCTGCCGGCCGTTGTCGGGCCGATCACCACCAACTCGCCCGGCACCGGACCGAACGGCACCTACACCGGTAACGCCTTCCTCGGCCGCTCGATCAGTGCGATCCTGGTCGACCCGACGAACCCCAACCATCTCTACGTCGGCTCGGCCCGTGGCGCCCGCGGCGTCAGCTCGGTGACCGGCGGCGCCGTGACGAACCCGCCGACGCCGCGACCGCCCTACGGGCTGTTCGAATCGACGGACGGCGGAGCGACGTTCAGCTTCATCTGGGACGGCAGCACCGGACCCATGAACGGGACCACGGCGCTCGCCTCGGTTCGGGGCGTGCATGCGGCCGCGCTCGACCCGGGCTTCAACGGCACCACCAACCGGATCGTGCACGCGGCCGACTTCCCGGGTCAGGGTGCGGTCGGCGGCGGCGTCTGGCGCTCGGCTGACGGCGGCACCACGTGGGTGCAGATCAAGACCGCCCTCAACGCGACGCGGAACACCGACCGGGCGAGCTTCGCGGTTACCGCGCTGCCGAACGGAGACACCCGAATGTACGTGGGTGTCGGAAACGACCTGTCCACCGCGGCGAACCTGGCCCGGGTCTACCGCAGTGACGACGTCCGGACCGCCGTGCCGGTATTCACCGACCTGACGACGTCGCAGAACACGGGCTACTGCGGGCAGAGCGGCGGCGCGCAATGCTGGTACGACAACGTCGTCTACTCACCACCCGGCAAGCCCGACGTGGTCTACATCGGTGGCTCGTTCTCCTACCCCACGTTCGGATTCAGCACCAACGGTCGGGCGTTCATCCGCTCGGCGAACGCCGGCGCGTCGTTCACCGACATGACGTGGGACGCCACGACGAACCCCACGCCGCCCGGTAACTGCTGCCAACCGAACCCGGTGGCGCCTAACGGTCAGCACCCGGACTCGCACGCGGTCATCGAGCTGCCCGGCTCCGACGCCGCGATCTTCGGCGGTGACGGCGGGCTGATGCGATCGAGCGGGACGTTCACCGACATCTCCGCACAGTGCACCACGCGGGCGATCGGTGGCGCGAACCTGGCGCTGTGCCAGCAGCTGCTCTCGGCCGTGCCGTCGCAACTGTACAACCTGAACAAAGGGCTCTCGACGCTTCAGTTCCAGAGCCTGTCGGTCGCGGCCGACAACCCCAAGCACCTTCAGGGCGGCACGCAGGACAACGGGACGTTCGAGACGACCGGCTCGGCGGTGGTCTGGCCCCAGATCGTCTACGGGGACGGCGGCCAGTCCGGCTTCAACGCGACGAACTCGTCCCTGCGGTTCAACTCGTTCTTCGGGCAGAACCACGACGCGAACTTCCAGAACGGCGACCCGACAAAATGGGTCATCATCGGTGGACCGATCGCGTCGAGCCCGGAGGGGTCGAACTTCTACGCCCCCATCATCGCCGACCCGACTCCGGCGATGGCGGGATCGATCTTCGAGGGCTCGCAGAGCGTCTGGCGCACCCAGGACTGGGGTGGCAACCAGGCGTACCTCGAGGCCAACTGCCCCGAGTTCACCACGGCCGGCAACAACCCGGCCTGCGGTGACTTCGTCCGGATCGGCCCAGCCGGGGCCACCGACCTCACGGCCGCCGCGGCCGACTACCGCGGCGCCACCCGGGCCGGTGGGTTCGTCGCCGCCATCGAGAGGGCCACGACCGACACCGGAACGATGTGGGCGGCCACCACGACGGGTCGGGTGTTCATCTCCAAGAACGCCGACGCGCCCGCCGGTTCGGTCACGTACACGCGGCTCGACACGCTGCCGTCGGCGACCGCCGATCCGAACCGCTTCGTCAGCGGGATCTCCATCGATCCGGCCAACGCGAACCACGCCTGGATCTCGTACTCCGGTTACAGCTTCAACACCCCGGCCCAGCCGGGTCATGTGTTCTCGGTGACCTTCAACGGGTCGGGCGATGCCACCTGGAGCAGCCTGGACGGGACCGGCACGAGCGCCTTCCCCGAGC
>JBLNGJ010000163.1:0-10912 GCA_050264675.1 Micromonosporaceae bacterium | reverse complement strand
CCCGCCACGTCGACCGCGAGGCCGAGGCCGTGGTTACTCGTACCCGGTACGGCCGCCACCCCGGTGTCGGGCGTCTGATACCAGGTGCGGCCGAGCACGAACCGACCTTGAAGGTCGTAGTGGTCTGGCCACCAACGGCTGCCGATGTAACCGGGGAAGTCGTCGGGTTCGTAGCGCGCGATGAACGTCATGTACTGCAGCTCGTACCAGCGGTAGGAGTCGCCGTAGCTGGTGGCCTTCATCGTGTGCCCGGCCGCCAGCGCGGCGGTGGTCATGGCCCGCCAGGACCGGGCCGCCGGCTCGACCAGCCGCACCGTCGGCCCGCCCGCCTGGCCTGGCGTGCTCCACAGCAGCGTGGCCGGCAGCCGGCCGTTGGTCTGACCAGTCAGGCACGCCGGGCGGTGTATGTCGAGGACGGGCAGAGCCATCCAGCACCTCCTGGCGGTGGCCCGCTACCCTGCGGGCATGCGCATCGATCTCGACCGTCCGGTAGTCACCACCACGAGGCGCAACCGGTGGCTGTGGCTGGGCCTGCTCGCCGTCGCCGCGCTCCTGATCGGCGGGGCGCTCACACCGCGCCCGTCGGTCGCGGGCCGGCCTATCTCGGTGACCCGTGAGATCGGCTTTGAGGTCCAGGGGAAGGGCCGGGCCGCCTTCGCGGGCGTGTGGACCCGCACCCAGGTGATCCGCTACGTGCCCTCAACCTCTGTGACCCGATACGCCGATCCGTTGACCGCGGTCCTCACCGTCCAGGCCGATCCGTCCGGGCAGGTGACCTGCCGCCTGCGGGTGGATGGGGTGATTGTTGACGAGCGGACGGCGTGGTCGGGCTCCAGTGCCACCTGCGTCTGGGTGCTCGGCACTGCCGGGCTTCCGGTGGCGACCGACTCCTAGTCGGTCCAGAACCGACCCCACGCCGCGATCGAGTCGTTGGTCGCCCACGTCCACGGGGCGGTGGCGGTGACCGTCGCCACCGTCGGCGTCGCGTTCCAGAAGGTCACGCCCACCGTCGTCGCCGCGGCGTGGAAGAGGTTGCCCGGACGCGCCGCCGTGCCCGAGTCCACGAGATGGGCCTCGCCGGGGAATCTGCCGAACCCCTCCGCCACCGGATAGAAGGAGGCGGGTGTGGCCGGCAGACTCCAGGTCGGATCGGTACCCACAGCCGAACCAGCGCCGAACACGAAGCGGAAGTACCAGTCGACGACCTTGCCGACCCGCGTGTACTTGGCGGTGATGGTGCCCGAGCCCTGGGTGAGGTTGGTCAGGATGGGGGACCAGTCCGACAGCACCGCTGACAGGGCGGTCAGCTCGCCGGTGATCGCGGACCAGTCATCGCCGTTGGGTACCGAGCCGGCATAGATCGTCGGGACGGTCCCGGTCCAATCCCCCACTCAGACCTCCCTCACAGCGCGACTGCGCCCGGTCGCCACAGCCGCACCGCAGCACCTGTGTTCTGGGTCTTGACCACGCCATTGACGGAGCGGGTCACGGTGAATGTCTGCGGCGAGGACGCTCCGGAGATGTTGGTGACGGTCATCCGCTCACCGGCGACGAAGATGTCGAAGCTGACCGCACCCTGGACCCAGATCGCCCCGGTCGACGCGACCGACAGCGAGGTGGCCACGTCGCTCACATCTGCGGCGAGGGTGGACGCACCGGCGTCGACCCGGCCCCGGTTGCCGGACCCCTCGACCTGGTACACCTCGTTGATCGTGGCTGGGGTGGTGGTGACCGCCGCCCGCCACGAGTACGGATCGAACCGTTCGGCGTAGCCCTCGATGAACGCGTCGATGGTGTCGGGTGCCACCCCGTCCGGCGGGTTGGCCGCCGTCATCCGCGCGCCGAAAGGCAGCGCCGTCCACGGGTCGATCAGGGTAGGTACGCCGGTCAGGTTGACCGCGACCGCCGGCCACCGGTCCTCATCGACCGTGCCCTCGTGCACCCGCCAGCCCGCGTAGTTGGCCAGCTGCTCGTCAGTGTACGTGTTGACCGTCAGTGAGTCGTCGTAGAGACCTTCGGCGGCGATGCTGTCGGCATCCTCGACGGTGGCCTCAGAGCCATCGGTGCGGGACGCGGTGAACCGGTTACGGGTGCGCTGGTCATCGTCGGCCGGCTGGGGTGCTTCGGCGATGTGGCTCTGGTCGAAGTCCAACGCCAGCAGCACCGGGGCGTTGTAGCGCTGCTGCTTGCCCTGGTAGCCAAGCCCGAAGTCCGCCTCGAAGAGCACGCCGCGGTCGACGGCCTCCGCGTCACGGATGACCTGCAGCGGGGTGCCGATCGGCTGGGGGCCGAGCTGCTGCGAGCGGGCTGTGGCGCCCGTCGACGCGTAGGCGATGCCGGCTACCGAGCACATCCGCTCGATACGCTCATGCGCCATCTCGCCGGCATAGCCGATCGCCGCGTCGTGGTAGTCCCCGCCCGCCATCGCCGAAGAGTCGGCGAAAAGCGCCACGTGCCCAAGCGCGATCGACGCGCCAGTGTTGTTGACCGTGATGGCATCCAGTGCCCCCGCCGCAGGCACCGGACCGGCGAGGAGGCCGACGATCCCGAGGGTTGTGCTCGCCAGAGTGCCGGTATCGACCTGGACGCCGTCGGCCCACAGCTCGGTGGCGATGCCGGAGCCGCTCTGGGTGAGCCGCAGGACGATGTCGTGCGGGTCGCCGTCGAACGGGTTGAACCCGGTTCCGAAGGTGGTCACCGCGCCGGCGCCGAGCCCGAGGATGTCGATGCCGACAGTGCTGGTGAACGCCCCGGCCGTGTAGCCCGCGTACGCCACTGCCGTGACCGTGGTGAGCCCGCCGGTGACGAAATCGAGCCGCAGCGCGTTGAACATCGTCGGGTTGGGGCTTGAGGCCATGCTGCCCTTGACAACGAACGACAGAGATACGAACCCCGCAGTGGCCGCCGGGACCGCCACCGAGGCGAACCCGGCCCCGGCCGTGTTGGCTGTGGCCACGAAGTCCGGAACCGGCAGCGACCCGTCAAAGTCGCTCACCGAGGCAAGGTCGGGGGCACCGACGAACGGCGCAGAGTCGCCGCCGACCAGACCGGAGGCGAACCGGGTCGCCGACGACCCCTCCTCGAGCGGAAGGTAGACCACCGGACCGGCCGCCGAGACGGCTTGGCGTAGCGCCGACCCAGCGCTGACCCCTTGCCCGGCTCGGCGGAGGACACCGCTGGCGACGATGGTCACCGTGCAGTCGTTGCCGGACTTGTCCCACCGGGTCGGCCAGTCGTTGACGTAATGCTGCACCCGGGTCCTGAACCCCGACCCCGCATCGACCTGCACCCAGATCGGGGTGTTCTTGGAGAGCAGCCCGTAGTACGGGCCGGTCGGGTTACGGCGGGAGAAACGGCCGTCCCGGTTTTCGAGCGTCAGCGTGGTGCGGCCAGGGGTCACCACAGAGGACTCGTCGGGCCGGCCGGTGCGGGTAGAGATCCCGTCGACGAACCGCACGAACTCAGTGATGTCCACCCACGACCAGGTCAGCCACGAGGCGGTCAAGTCCGCGCCCAGGGCGATCAGCACCCGGAAGGACAACGGGGTGGTGGGGAAGGTGACCGACCCGACCGACACGCCGCCGAAGCTGAGCCGCCGCTGTGGCCGGCGCCACGGCCGACGCGCTACGCGATGCGCCAACTCCGGCCCTCGGCGCACGTCACTCCATCCAGCGGATCCAGCACCGCATGTCCACCGCGGTCGTCGGGGTGGTGGCGCGAATCCGCAGGAACTTCGACACGGGGATGACCGGGTTGTCGTAGGTCCATTCCTTGACGTACTTCAGGAACGGTGCCGCCTCGGCACTAACCGAGGACATCGACACCTCGTCGAAGATCCGGGTCGCGGTGGGCGTGCCCTCCGCCGTCGATGTGAATCCCGTCGCCGAGGTACCCAGCGTCATCAGCGACGCTGGCAGGCTCGCATCCACCGGCTGGACACCGGTTGCCCCGTGGGCGGTCACCGTTGCGGCCACGTCGGTCTGGAGCAGCTCGAAGATCGCGTCCGCGCCCGGCGGATCGTCGAGCGAGTAGCCCCACGCCAGCACCTTGAGTTGACGGGTCGCGGGCGTCGCGATCTGCAGCATCGTCTTGATCGTCGTACCGGTCGTGACGGACGCCGCGGCGGCCGTGGTCGCCATCGCCGAGTTGTAAGCGGTGTAGATGTGCACCCTGCGCCCTCACTGTCCCCATGCGGCTTGGACGCTGTCGGCGCCGGTGCCGCCCTCGATGCGGGTTGCCTTGCGGAACCAGGCCGCGAATGCGTCCTCGGTACCCCTGAAGTCGAAGACCACCGTTGCCGTCTGCGCCGACCCGCCACCGATCGGCGTGACCGAGCCCGACTGGGAGCCCATGGTCAGAATCTCCGGCGGTCCGGTCTTGCCGCCGATCCGGTAGGAGCGCCCGGCCAGCACCGGGCCACCCACGTCGCGGCTGGGCAGGTCCAGGAACGCCCGGCTGTCCGGGTCCCGCACGACCGGGGTGATGGAGAAGTCGGTGCCGCCACGGCCCTGCTGGGTCGGGCTGCCGCCGGCGGAACCCTTGAGCGCGAACACGTTGTGGAACTGCCCGATCTCGGTGTTGATCCGCAGAAGCGCCTCGGTGACGACCTGCTTCGGGGTCTTCTCCAACGCCCCGATCAGCGCGAGCACCTGGTCGCGGTTGAACCCGAGCTGGACGGCCATCTTGACCAGCGACTGGATCTGCGCGGTGTATGCGGCGTCGGTGAGCAGCCCCGCGTCGCGCATCTCCCGGCTCGCCCGGGCGGCCTCCTCCAGTGCATCGCGGTTGGCCAACCCCTCCCGGGTGTTGATCGCCAGGGAGGTGCCGTTCTCCTTCACCGAGTCGGTCAGGTCCAGCAACGCCCGGTAGTAGTGCTCGGTGGAATCCTGTTGCTTGTCGATGTTGGTCTCGTAGTTACGCAACGCGTCGGTGTTGCGTTCGATCGCCGCGGTGTCCCGGTCGGCCGCCTGGGCCTGGTCGAGGAGCGCCTTACGTAGCTCGTCGGCCTGCTTGGCCGCGTCGGACATCGCGTCGCCGGTCGCGCCGGTCTCGCCGCGCAGCTGCCCGATCGTGCCGATGATCCCGAACCACGGCACGTTTTCCATGGCCAGGTCCGACAACGGGATCTTGTGCATCAGGTCGTAAAGCCCGGACAGTTCCTTGGTCAGCTCCCCGAACGCGATCGTGCCCTGGTCGGTGATCAGGAACAGGTCATGCAAAGCATCCTTCGCCCCCGGTGCGGCGTCGGCCATGTCGTCCAACATGATCGCGCCGGCCCGGCCGGCCCCCGACATCTCCTTGTCGAACTGGCGCGCCAACGGGATCGACGCCTTGAACGCGCTCGACAGGCCGGGGTGCAGCTCGTGGATGAACCCGGTGATGCTGTGGGTGATCGGATCCACGGACTTGGCGATGACCGCCATGTCCTTGGCGAAAGCCGGCGCCTCACCGCCCAGTGCTGTACGCACATCCTTGGCGGCCTTCTCCAGCGGAGCCACCAAGGGCTTCGCGGCGCCACCGAACTCGGCCAGCAGCTCCCGCCCGGTCGCCGCCCACGCACTCTTGACCCGCGAGTCCTGCGCCGCGAGGACCGCGCCGCCGATCAGCCCGCCGGTGCCGACCCCGCCGACCACCGCCGCGGCGATGATGCCGCCGATGGCCGGGGCCATAGCCAACGCCGCCGCAGCCCCGCCGGCGATCAGCGGCCCGGGCACCCCGCCGATGGCGGGCACGTTGAAACCGCCACCGCGATCGGGGTTGAGGTTGGACATCAGCCGCTGCAGCCGGCGAAGCTTCGCCTCCTCCTTGCCCAGATCACCGAACAGGCTCGTGTCGCCGGTGCGGGCGATCTGCAGCCGCAGGTCCTCCACCCTGCGGCCGGTCTCCTCGACCTGCTTGGCGAGCCGCTTGGAGTCCTCGGAGGTGGCGCGCATCTTGCCGCCGAGCTTGTCCACGCTCGACGCGGTGCGTTCCAGATCCCTCGCGGCTTCGAGCAGGCCACGACCGTCCTCTGTGGTCTTGGCGTGCAGCCGGATCTCACGGGTGGGCGCGGTCACCGGGGTCGCAGCTTTCCTTCACGCCACGCATCGACCCGCTCGCACATGCCGTCAAACCGGGCCGTGCTCACGCGGCGGAGCGCGGCTTCCGTGTAGGCGGGGTAGAGGTAGAGGATGTCGTCGACGTGGGAGTCCCAGCGTGCCCGGACCTGGCTTTTCCCGGGCGGGCCTCGATCTGCGTCGCGCCGAGGTCAAAGCGCAGCTTGTCCCACTCGAACTCGACGCCCGCCCGGTGCAGGCCCAGCCACACCTTGGCCCGCACCGCCTTGGCGCTCATCCCGCCGAGGTTGTGGTACTCCAGCCCGGAGGCTTCCTCGAACGCCTCGGCCTCATCCATCGGCAGCCGGGACAGGTCGCAGTCGAGCCACTCGACCTCGATACCCAGCCGGGCCCGGTCGTCATCGCCGAGACGGATCCGCACGCGCTACCTCGCTATCTCCACCGCGACCCGATGCAGCGCATCGAGGGATTCTCGGGCCAGACGGTCGCCAAGCCGGTCGGCGGGGCGGGTTACGAACCCGGGCGGAACCTTCTGCAGCACCCACGGGTTGCGTTGGCGGGCGCCGGCCTGTTTGAGCGGACGCCGCCGCCCGAACACGGGATGTCGCAGCTCCCCCCGGTTGATCGCGCGCACATCCCGCAGCTGCTTGACCGACCGGGCGGAGACGACCGCGACCAGCTCGCGACGGGCGATGTTCTGACGGATGCCCACCTTCACCGCCCGGGCCATCACGCCCGCGTACCCGCCGGTGTGCGGCAGCGAGACGATGGCCTGAGCCTTGATCTCGCGTTCCAGCGGCTCGAACGTCTTGCGCTGCGCCTTCGCCAGCTCCTTACGTAGATCGATGGCCGCGGCCTTGCGCAGCTTGCCGGCCACGTAGCGCAGCTCGGTTGAGCCGGTGATCTGCAGGTCGAGCACCTACGGTGTGACATCTCGGGTGATGGCACCGGTGATCGGGTAGGACAGCGTCTTGCCGGCCATCTCCCCGAGCGTGCCGCCGATGTTCCACTGGGTGGGTAGTACGTTGAACTGGTACTCCGGGTTGGTGGCCGCGATCGCCGTGTTCACCGGGCGGGTCGCCACCGCCACCGGGGTGCCGGTGTTGAACGCGCTCCACACCGTCGCGTCGACCGAGCCGGCGGCGAAGTCGTCCAGCAGGGTGATGTTGTAGGTGCCCTTCTTCAACCCGCCGGTGTACTCACGCCACTGATCGCCGAAGGCAGTGGAGTCCAGCTGGTCGGCGTCGGCGACGACGGTGGAGGCGGTGGCGTGGTCGGACAGGTCGACCGCGTTGAAAATGTTGTAGGCGTTGGTGAGGGCGAACGTGGCCATCTAGTTCTCCTGTTGCTGGCTGACTTCGACGAGCCACTCGGGCCACGTGTCGATGACGATGACGAGAGGTTCGGTGTGCACCCGGTCGGCGGCATGGTCGACGTACTTCGCGCCCCGGTCGTCGAGCGCGAACCGGGACAGGTGCAGCCGGTAGCGTCCGTCCAGCGAGGAGTGGGTGATGACCAGGTGCGGGATGCACAGCTTCGGCTGCACCTGCAGGGACTCCAGCCAGGCGTAGAGCTCTTCCCGCCGCTCCTTCGGCAGTGTCGGCTCGTAGACCCGGGCCACCTTCCACAGGTCAAGCTGCCCGACTGCCGCGGCCTGGTTCACCGGCCGATCCCGATCGCGCAGGCGATGACCCAGGTGCCGGTGATGGCGGTGACGTTGAGCCGGAACCAGTCCTCATTGGCCACCGCCCCCGCGACCCGGGTGCCCCAGAAGCCGTTGGCGGTGGTCTGCGCCCCGAAGCTGATCTGCGTGGTCGGGGAGGACCAGGTGTTGTCCTCGTCGGACTGCACGACGCAGGTGATGGACGTACCGGCGGTGCCGAGCAGGTGCAAGGTGGCGTAGAGGTACTGGCCGGCCCCGATCAGCCCGAGGTTGAGTGCCGTTCCTTTGGCGCCGGTCGTGGTGACGGTGGTCATCTTCACCGCGAGCGCGCCCCGTACCACCCCGGTGGGGCCGTCGGTGCCGTTGGCGGTGACCCGGAACGGGGCGATCTCGCCAAGGGTGCCGCCCATGACGTAGTCGGCCTGCATGCCCCGGTGAAAGAACGCCGGCTCGCCCTCGGTCTCGACCGTACCGGTGGTGATGACCCGCCCCGTCACCCCGAGGTTGTTAAACGTCTCCGGGTCCACCGCGTCGGCGGCGGCGGACTGCCAGTGCCCACCCAGCTCGAACATCGACTTCTTCAGGCCGAGCTTGTACTCCCGCCAGTTTCCGGAACGGAAGTTGGTGCATTCCTGCGGCTCACCCTCGCCGCCCAGACGCCAGGTGTTGATGTCGCCGGTGAAGTCGTGGCCGCCGACGTAGGCGTACGCGCTGGCGATCGCGAGCGTGCTCACGGCTGGGTCTTCTCGGCCTTCTTGTCCTCGACGGGCCGGATCGCGCCGCAGTCGAGGAGCGGCTGGATGAGGGTTGCGGCCAGCGGCTTACCCGCCTTGCGGGGCACCTCGTCGTCGTCGAGCGTGACGACGCCGCCCCGGCCCACGGACTCCTTCGTCACCGCGTCGCGGATCGGCATCGCGCCGACCACCTCGAACCGCTTGAGCGTCATCGCCACCTCACTCGTTGTGTGACTCGTAGGAAAGCGTGTAAACGATCGTGGTGGTCTGGCCCTCGTCGTCGGAGTCGGTGGACATCCCGAAGTGGCTGATCGTGACCAGCTTCAGCCCGGTCAGACCGCCCAGCGCGGTGTTACGTGCCACCACACCCTCGAAGGCCGCCCCAAGGACGCAGGCGCGGGTCTCGTTCTCCTCGACCGTCTTGCCTTTGCCACGGACCCGGATGACCCAGCCGCCGACCAGGGTCTCCGCCCGTTTGATGGCCGGGTTGGCACCCGAACCGCGAAACGCTGCCAGGGTGACCGGACCCTCGATGTCGTTGAGGGCGTAGACCGCCTCATCGGCCATGTCCCGGGGGGCGGAGTACTTGACCTGGATGCCAGCGAAGCCCGAGTCGGCGGCCAGGAGGGTACGCAGGGCCGCCTTCGCGGCGACCGCGTTGGTTCCCGCCATCACCGGGCCCCGTGAAACATCGACCAGCGCTGCGGCGTGTAGTCCAACGTGCGCGACGCCGGCACCGGCCGGCCGCCGTCACCGCCCACGCCTTCGCGCAGCGAGTACCGGCCGTAGACCGCGTCGACCTCCGGAATGCCGGTCGCGAACGCGCCGGGCATCGTCAGTCGGAACGTGCCGCCCTCGGCGACCACGAACGACTGCGCCCGGTCCGGGATCGCCGAGGTCGGCATCGTCAGCCTGGTCCGCAGCCGGGTCTTGGTCGCCCACACCAGATCCGGCGGCGGGGCGTCCAGCCCGAACTCGTACTCGACGATGACGTTGCGGCGGCCCTCGGTGAACACGTTGCCGTCGGTGCGGCGGATGGTGCGGTCGGTGCCGATCGCCACCGCCGCGAGAGCGGCCGAGCCGAGGTCGGTGAACGTCTCATCGAGGCGGTCGGCGACGGCGATGCGCCGGATGGTGCGCAGGTCGGCGTCGGCGAGCACCAGCTCGGTGGTACCGGAGCCGTCCAGGACCAGGCGACGGTAGCGGGGGACAAACGCCCGGTCGCAGATGTAGTCGCACTCGACCTCGGTCTCGAGCCGACGCAGCTCGACTGCCGAGGTCGGGTAGGTCGTCGTGTTGGCCAGGGCCGCGTCGGACCCGCGGCCTTCGGCGAGTCCGAAGTAGAACCCGCCGACCACCTCGGCGTAGTCGACCTCCGTCCGCGAGACCCCGCCGACGATGGCGACCCAGGTGATGGTGAGCGCCTTCAGTGCGCTCTGGGCCGCCAACGCGGCGGTGACCTGCCCGCTCGACGCTCCGACCACCGTGGCGTTGCCGGAGGTCACCGAGGTGCCGTTAGCGTCCACCACCGCGTAGGTGGGGGTACCGGTCGGGTCGGTCGGGGTCTCGCCCACGTAGAACGTGTGCGTGAGGGTCGTGGCATGGTTGCGTTCGACCCTGGTCAGCATCAGCCCACCTGGACCGACCCGGCGACGGTGCCGGAGCCGCCCACGTCGACGTAGATGCCGTTCTCACACCACAGGTCCTTGCCGGACACGTCGGCCGACCCGCCAGCGGCCAGGTTCACCGCGCCGATGAGGGTGCCGCTAGCCGCGGAGGCGTTGTCGTAGATGCGCACCGTCGCCGCGCTGGCCCCACCCGTCTCGATCACCACGTAGCCGCGGAACACCGACGCTGCGGCCCGGACCGCCTGGTCCGAGCCGGTCAACGCAATCGAGCGGGCATGGGTCACCGCTGCGGCCATCAGGACACCCCGAGGTACCGGAACCCGATCACCAGCAGGCCGTCGGGGATGACCAGGCCGTTGCCGCCGTGGGTCTTGACCATCGACAGGGTGTCGGCGGCGGCGAGGATGAGGTTCGCGGCCGTGCCCGAGAGCGTCATCGCCTCCGGCGTCTCGGCCACCGAGTTCGTCGCCGCCCACGACCTGGTCGCCACGCTCGTCGCGGTCGCGCCGGCGGTGTAGCGGGTCAGGGTGTAGACGCTGTAGTGGGTGGCGTTGGCGGTGATCGCGTCGCTCGGCACGAACGACACGCTGATGACCTTCATCTTGGAGTCGGCCTGGAACAGCGGCCAGTTGTCGTCGGTGCCCAGCGTCGCCTGCGACGGGATGTACGTGCGGTGGTACAGGGTGCCGCTGAGTTCCTTGAACTGCACGGGATTCTCCCTATGGGTGATATGGCTGTGGCGCCCCGTAGGGCGCCACATTGAACGTCAGATCGGTCAGCCCTGGCCGCGGTAGAAGCCGCGGTGGTCCAGCGCCGTGCCCGAGTAGATGT
>JBLNGJ010000162.1:0-4227 GCA_050264675.1 Micromonosporaceae bacterium | reverse complement strand
GCAGGGCGACCGGTCGACCTCGCCGTCGGCGAAGACGGTGCAGTTGCGCTGGTGTGGTCCGTCCGGTGTGTCCGGTCGCTCGTCGAACCAGATCGTGCCGTAGACGCCGGACAGGCCCGGCCGGGTCGGGTGGTTCGCGTGCACCGTGGCGTTGAGGGTGCGCCGGATCTCCCGCCCCACCGCGATGAGCTCGCCCACGCAGGCCGGTTCGACGGCGAGCCCCAGGTCGGCCGCGCGCACCGAACCGTAGATCGCCCCGCCGTAGGCGACGTCGACCCGGACCGCACCGCGCGCCGTGGTCACCGGCACGTCGCGGGCGAGCACGTACGCGGGCACGTTGCGGAAGGCGACCGCCCGGGTCCGGCCGCCGGTGCGGTGCACGCGGGCGGTGACCCGTCCACTCGGCACATCGATGACGACCTCAACCTCGCCATTCGCCGGCGCCGTGACCAGACCCTCGTCGACCGCGTACGCGCCCAGCGCGATCGTGCCGTGGCCGCAGGCGGTGGAGAAGCCGTCCTTGTGCCAGAAGAGCGTGCCCATGTGGGCGCCAGCGTCGTCGGGTGGGACCAGGAAGCAGCCGTACATGTCGGCGTGCCCGCGCGGTTCGTTGCATAGCAGGGCGCGGACCCGGTCGGCCCCACCGGTGGCGGCGGCTTCCCGCCGAGCCAGCACGGTGGCGCCCGGTATCTCCGGCGCCCCGCCGGTCACGATGCGAAACGGCTCACCGGCGGTGTGGTAGTCGATCGTCGTGATCATTCCCAGTTACTCCTTGGGCCGGGTCAGGTCATGGTAGGCCGGGCAGTAGGCTTCGCCGCGTGTTCGCCGGTCCGGTGATTGCCACGATCGTGGCCGCGCTGCTGCTGGGCGCCTGGTGTGCGCTCGCCGCGTACCGTGACCGCTGGCTGGACCGTTCCCATGTGGTCGGTGCCGCCATCATCGAGCTGGCCGTGCTGGCCCAGGCGGTGCTCGCCCTGGTGCGCATCGTCGGCGGGGCCCGGCCACCGGCGCCGTTGACCTTCGCCGGCTACCTGATCACCGCAGTGCTGTTCCTGCCGCTATGTTTCGTGCTCGCCGCCATGGAGCGCACCCGCTGGGGCTCGGTGATCGCCGCCGGGGGATGTCTCGTCGTCGCCGTGCTGGCGCTGCGGCTGTGGCAGGTCTGGCTGCATGGCTGAGCCCGGGCGGGCCATCGGCAGCGGTCCCGGCCGGGTCCTGGTCGGGTTGTACGCGCTCTTCGCCCTCTCCGCCGGCGCCCGCGCCGGTGTGCAGATTGTGACCCAGTTCAACCAGGCGCCGCTGGCCTACACGCTCTCGGCGGCGGCCGCCCTCATCTATGTGGTGGCCCTCGTCGGACTGGTCCGCGGCGGTCGGGGCGGGCGGCTGCTCGCCCTGGTGGCGTGCTCGGTGGAGCTGGCCGGCGTGCTCATTGTCGGGACGCTGAGTCTCGGCGACCCGCAGCTGTTCCCGCGGGCGACCGTCTGGTCCGGCTTCGGCCGGGGGTACGGGTTCGTGCCGCTGGTGCTGCCAGTGCTGGGACTGATCTGGCTGCGTCGCGGCGCCGACGAGGCCGGCTGAACTCCGGGACTCAGCTCGTCGTCAGCGCCTCGGCCGCTCCGCTCACCTCGAGCGGATCGGCCGGATCGACTAGGTCGACTGAATCGGCTGGTTCGAAGTCGAGCGAGGTTGCCGAGCTGGCGCCCAGCGATGTCTCGAGCGAGGTCTCCAGCGGGGCGTCGGGGCTGATCAACGCCGACGGGATGACCCGGGCCCGTCCGGTCGCCCGGACCGGCTCGGCCTCGGCCTCCCGGACCCGGTCCCGCAGCGCCTGCGCAGCGGCGATGCGCACCGCCGGGTCGGGTGTCGGACGCAGGCCCGGCAGCATCACCGTCCACATCTCGGTCAGCCGCCGCCCCATCTCCTCACGACCCTCCGGACCACCGGAGAGATACTGCACGCCGATCAGGCAGGTCACGATCACCCGGGCGGCGACGTCGGCCGGCGTGGACAGGCCCATCAGCTCCCACTCGCCGGCCGGGGAGAGCAGCCGCTCGATCTCCTCGGTCCAGCCGTGAAACGGCGGCGGCAGCGCGGCCTTGACCGTGTCCCGCTCCAGCGACAGCCGGGTGCCGGCCCGTATCACCACGTCGTCCCGGAACCGGTCGGCGACCTCGAGCGAGAGCGCGATCACCGTGTCGACCGCGGGTGCGCGCAGGGCCTGGAAGCTCGCGATCAGTGGCGGCCACTGCGCCGCCGTGTGCTCCACGATGGCGAGCGCGAGCGCCTCCTTGCTCGGGAAGTACGAGTAGAACGCATTGCGGGTCAACCCCGCGCGCTCAAGCAGGTCGTTGACACTGGTGCCGAGGTAGCCGCGCTCCGCAAAGAGTTCCGACGACGCCTCGACGAGCCGTCGTTGGTTCTCGTCCGCGCGCAGGTGCCTTGCCACGTCCACCCTCCCCGGTGCCCGTCTCGCCGCACGAACGTAGCACCGGGCGCCCACGCCGACGCAAGCATTGCGCGCGCGTGTCTGCGCACTTGCGTTGAGCCGCAATCAGACCGTCGGCCGCCAGGCCGGATCGCGGCCGAACGCACCGATGAGGCGGGCCTGTTCGTCTCCGTCCGGCACGGGCACCCGGGCACCGATGGCCCCGGCCTGCCGGTAGAGCTCCTCGCGCTCGGTGAACCAGGCGGCACAGCTCGCCACCGCCTCCGGATCCAGCTTCGGCTCGGCGCCGATCGCCACCGCGAGATCCCACGCGTGCACCAGGTGGTCGGCGAGCAGCTGCCGCACGTACTCTGTGGCCGGGGTGTCCCCAAAGGACAGATGGACGGTACGCGTGAGCGCGCCTGGCTCGGCGACCGTGGCCGCCGCCGCGTCGGCTGCCTCATCGGCCACCTGTACGGGGTCGGCGCCGAGCAGGTCGCCATCGAACCGGTCGCCAACCTCGGCGATGGTCGCTCCGTCGAAGAGCGGCACGACCCACAATTCCTCGCCCACCACGTGGTTCACGAGCGCCCGCACGTCCCAGTCCCGGCACGGCGTCGCCGCCGACCACTGGCCTGGCCGGATCCGCCGGACCCGGTCGGTGAACTCCGCCTGGCTGCGCCGGTAGAGATCCACGAGTTCCATTGTCGCGGTGCCTCCGCTCCTGCTCGAACCCGCTCAAGATACTCCCCGCGCCGGACGCCCGAGGCCATGATCCGGGCAACTTCCGGAAAGCGGCCCCTACGTTCGTGAACGGAGCGGCAGTTTTCTGAAACGAGCCCTGGCATGCGTCGAAGCCGCAGCGCGACCCTCGGCAAGGTGGCGTATCGCCCGGATCACAACACCCCAATGGCGGCCCGGGTGGCGAGCCCGAGCCCGACCACGAGCACGAGCGACGCGGTGGCGATCTGGGTGAGGCCGGGCACCTGGGTCGCCAGGCGGCGCAGGGCCTGGAACCGACCGGCGACGGCGGGTCGGGCCAACCGGCGCCGCGCCATCCAGCGCTGGGTCAGGGCGAGCAGTAGTCCGGCACCGGTGAGCGTGGCCGCCATGCCGAGCCCGTACACCAGCACCAGGAGCACACCGAACCAGGTGCGCCCGAGCCCGATCGCGCTGAGCAATACGATCAGCGCGGACGGGCTGGGCACCAGGCCGCCAGCGAGCCCGATGCCGGCCAGTCCGAGCCGTCCCGGCCGCCCGCCCGAC
Source organism: Micromonosporaceae bacterium (assembly GCA_050264675.1). GTDB lineage: Bacteria > Actinomycetota > Actinomycetes > Mycobacteriales > Micromonosporaceae > JBLNGJ01. Next base: position 536 of record JBLNGJ010000162.1, on the reverse strand, counting down.
CCGGGGCCGTGGGCATGGTCGTGTCCGTGGTGCTCATCGTCGTCGCGCCCTCCGTGGTGCTCGTCGTCGTGGTGGTGTTCACCATGGCGGTGCCCGTGGTCGTGGTGACCCTCGCCGTGATGGTGGTGATGGCGGCCGTGGTGATGATGGCCCGCCGCCGCCGCCGCCGCCACCACCGCCGCCGCCGCCGCCGGCACTGCGCGGTGCGGGCGGCGCCGCGTACGCAGCACCCCGACGAGCATGCCCACGCCGACCACGAGCACCACCGCGCCGCTCACGAGTCCTAGCCAGCGCAGCATCGTCTCGCCAGCGAGCGCCGTGCCGGTGGCGAGCAGCAGGCCGACGGCGAGGACGCCCGTCGTGTGGCTGAGGGTCACGGTGGCACCGACCGCCACGGCGTCGCGGGGCCGCCCGCGGGTGCCGGCGAGGTAGGCGGCGAGCACGGTCTTGCCGTGCCCGGGCAGCGCGGCGTGTCCGGCGCCGAGCACGAGCGCGAGCAGCAGCGCGAGCAGGCCCACGGCGGGCGTCAGGTGGGG
>JBLNGJ010000161.1:0-7879 GCA_050264675.1 Micromonosporaceae bacterium | reverse complement strand
TCGCGGCCGCGGTCGAGTCGGGCGTACGCGAGATCGTGGTCGGCCTCGGCGGCAGCGCGACCAACGACGCCGGCGCCGGCCTGCTCGCCGCGCTCGGCGCGGCCCCGGTGGACCGGGCCGGTGCATCGATGACAACGCCGGTGCGACCATGGATACGTGACGACGTTCGTAGAACCCTCCCCCACCGCGACCGCCCTGCTGTTGCTCGGCCGGGGCGTCGATCCGGCCTCCGAGCGAGGCGTGGAGTGCCCGGGTGAGCTGCCCGCGCCCAGCGATCCCCGGCTGGTCGAGCGGGCCGCGGCGGCCAAGGCGGCGCTGGGCGACCGGGTCTTCGTGCTGGGTCACCATTACCAGCGCGACGAGGTCATCCAGTTCGCCGACGTCACCGGCGACTCGTTCAAGCTGGCGCGCGAGGCCGCCGCCCGGCCGCAGGCTGAGTTCATCGTCTTCTGCGGCGTGCACTTCATGGCCGAAAGCGCGGACATCCTGACCAGTGCGGCCCAGCGGGTGGTGCTGCCCGACCTGGCCGCCGGCTGCTCGATGGCCGACATGGCGGCACTGTCGCAAGTGGAGGCCGCCTGGGAGCGCCTGGCCGACCTGGATCTGGCCGCGGGCACCGTCCCGGTCACGTACATGAACTCCTCGGCCGACAGCAAAGGCTTCGTGGGGCGGCAGCGGGGCGTCGTCTGCACGTCCTCCAACGCCAAGCGAGCGCTGGACTGGGCGTTCGAGCGGGGTGAGCGGGTGCTCTTCCTGCCCGACCAGCATCTGGGCCGCAACACCGCGGTGCTGCAGCTCGGTCTGAGCCTGGACGACTGCGTGCTCTACGACCCGCACAAGCCATCCGGTGGGCTGAGCGCCGAAGCGCTGCGCGCGGCGAAGATGCTGCTCTGGCGCGGGCATTGCTCGGTGCACGGCCGGTTCACCGTCGAGTGCGTCCACGAGGTGCGCGAACGGGTGCCCGGGGTGAACGTGCTGGTGCATCCGGAGTGCCGGCACGAGGTGGTGACCGCGGCCGATCTGGTCGGTTCGACCGAGTTCATCATCGCCACGATCGACGCGGCGCCGCCCGGGTCGGCCTGGGCCGTGGGCACCGAGCTCAACCTGGTGCGGCGCCTCGGCAAGGCGCACCCCGACAAGAAGATCATGTTCCTGGACCGGACGGTGTGCTTCTGCTCCACAATGAACCGCATCGACCTGCCGCACCTGGTTTGGACCCTGGAGGAGCTCGTCGCCGGCCGGGTGGTCAATCAGATCCAGGTGGATGCGCCGACAGCGCGCGACGCCCGGTCCGCGCTTGATCAGATGCTGGCGCTGCCGGCGGCCTGAGTCGTCCTCTGCTGACCCTGCGTGGCGTTCAATCACCCACGGTCATCGATGACGGACACCGTGTGCGGCTCCATCGACGGCACGCCGGCCCATTGTCACAACACACCCAATGTGAGCCTCGCCCCGGCCGAATAGCCGATATGCTTCGCGGACGATCGGCGGAATGGTCGCGCAACCCGCGAACATCCGAGAAGACACGGTAACCCGCCGTAACCGATTCGACACCACGGTGCCTCCTGTGAGTGGCCGAGCTCCGGAGATGGCACCGAACACCCGGTTAGACCGAACCCAGTTGATTAGACCCGCACACCCCGGGGAGGTTGCGTTGACCAACGACGTGCTCGTGGTGCACGGCGACACGCCCCTACGTGGTGAAGTGCGTGTCCGCGGTGCCAAGAACCTGGTCTCCAAGGCCATGGTTGCCGCGCTGCTGGGCGAGTCGCCCAGCCGTCTCTACGACGTCCCGCGCATCCGCGACGTCGACGTGGTCAGCGAACTGCTGGAGATGCACGGCGTTCGGGTCACGCCGGGCACCGAGCCGGGCGAGCTCGAGCTCGATCCGACCAATGTGGAGCGAGCCTCGGTCGACGAGCTGAACGTGCTGGCCGGATCGAGCCGGATCCCGATCCTGCTCTGCGGACCGTTGCTGCACCGGCTGGGCCACGCGTTCATCCCTGATCTGGGCGGCTGCCACATCGGCGACCGGCCGATCGACTTCCACCTCGGCGCGCTGCGCCAGTTCGGCGCGGTGGTCGACAAGACGCCCGAAGGGCTGAGCCTGTCCGCGCCGGCCGGCCTGCACGGCACGAAGTTCGAACTGCCCTACCCGAGCGTGGGCGCCACCGAGCAGGTGCTGCTCACCGCCGTGCTCGCCGAGGGCATCACCGAGCTGCGCAACGCCGCGGTCGAGCCGGAGATCATCGACCTGATCTGCGTGCTGCAGAAGATGGGCGCGGTCATCAAGGTGCACACCGACCGGGTCATAGAGATCGAGGGCGTGCAGTGCCTAAGGGGTTACGCGCACCGCCCGATCGCCGACCGCATCGAGGCCGCCAGTTGGGGCGCGGCCGCCCTCGCCACCGGCGGCGACGTGTTCGTGCGGGGCGCCCGCCAGGCCGACATGATGACCTTCCTCAACGTCTTCCACGCCGTCGGCGGCCGGTTCGACGTCCACGACGGACCCGCCGGCGGCATCCGGTTCTGGCACCCCGGCGACGAGCTGACCCCGGTCGCGCTCGAGACCGACGTGCACCCGGGCTTCATGACCGACTGGCAGCAGCCGATGGTGGTCGCGCTCACCCAGGCCCGCGGCTTGTCGATCGTGCACGAGACGGTCTACGAGAGCCGGCTGGGCTACACCGAGGAACTGGGCACGATGGGCGCGACCATCCAGGTCTACCGGGAGTGCCTGGGCGGCACGCCGTGCCGGTTCGGCCGGCGCAACTTCAAGCACTCGGCGGTGATCGCCGGTCCGAGCAAGCTGCACGGCGCCGACCTGCGCATCCCGGATCTGCGGGCCGGGTTCAGCCACCTGATCGCCGCACTCGCCGCCGAGGGCACCTCCACCGTCTACGGGGTAAACCTCATCAACCGCGGCTACGAGGACTTCGAGGCCAAGCTCACCGGTCTCGGGGCCCACGTCGAGCGCGCCTAAGTAAACGCCGGTTCCTGGGCTCGGCTACCCTTCACCGCGTGCTCCCGCGTTTTCGCCGCAAGCCGACGGAGCTCGCCGACGACACCGTCGCCGAGGCCGCCGCATCGGACGACTCGACCGCGCCCAGCGAGGGCGAGTCGGCTGAGGCGACGGTGGCCGGGGCCCGCAGCCGCGCGTACACGCCGGGCAAGGGCAAAGCCACGCCGAAGCGCAAGGAGGCCAACCGCCGCACGGCGGAGAAGCCACCGGCCAACCGCCGCGAGGCGTTGCGCCGGATGCGACAGAAGGACCGGGAGTCCCGGGCCGAGCGACGGGCCGGGATGATGGCCGGCGACGAGAAGTACATGCTGCCGCGCGACCGGGGCCCCGAGCGCGGGCTGATCCGCGACATCGTCGACAGCCGTCGCAATGTTGCGACGTACTTCCTGGCCGCGGCGCTGGTGGTGATCGTGGGCTCGTCGGCGGCGATGCCCCCCGCGGTCCGCTTCGCGGCCAATGTGTTCTGGGTCATCATCGCCGTCGGCGTCGTCGTCGACAGTTTCCTGCTCGCCCGCATCATCAAGCGGGTGCTGCGCGAGCGGTTTCCCAAGAGCACGGCGCGGATGGGCGGCAACTACATGTACGGCATCATGCGCACGCTGAGCTTCCGCCGCCTGCGTATCCCGGCGCCCCGGCTGCGGGTCGGCCAGAAGTACTGACCCGCCCCGTCCAGCCTTCGAGCCGTCTGGGCCACGCCGCCGCCCCCTTGAGCCCTCGTTACCACGACAAAGATCGCGATACGCCTTCCGATAGTGAAGTCCGACTTCACTATCGGAAGGCGTATCGCGATCTTCCTTCGAAGCCGTCACGGCAGGCCGAACAGGCGCAGCAGCGCCGTCACGGCAGGCCGAACAGGCGCAGCAGCGCGGTGGTGCTCGCCGCGGCCAGCACCACCACGATGAACGGCAGCCGGCGTAGCGCCAGCCCGAACCCGACCAGCACACCGGCCGGACGGGCGATGCCGGCCAGCTCCCCGGCATCGGTGAGGGTGGCCGTGGCGGCCAGGGCGGCGAGCAGCGCGACCGCGGCGAGCGGCATCAGCCGGGCCACCGGGGCCGGAAGCACCAGCCGGTGGCGCAGCACCACGCCCAGCAGGCGCAGGCTGTACGTGCCCACCGCGAGGATCGCGATCACCAGCAGCAGCGTGGAGGTGCTCATGCTGGGGCCGTCCGTTCCGGCGCTGGGCCCGGCTCGGCCCGCCCGGCGGCGAGCAGCCCGAGCAACGCGATGAGGATCGGCAGGCCGGCCGGGAGAAAGAACGATGCCGGCACCGCCAGAGCGGCGGCGAGCAACGCCACCCGGCGCGCGTCGGGGCGGCGCAGCGAAGGCAGGATGAGCGCGAGCAGCGCGGCCGGGAAGGCGGCGTCCAGCCCGTACGCGGCCGGGTCGCCCACCGCGGTGCCCAGCCGCACGCCGGCCACGGTGCCGATCTGCCAGGCGATGAAGAGCACGCCGCCGGTGAGCCAGTAGGCCCGGCGCCGCCGGCTCGGATCGGTCTCGGCCAGGGCGAACGCCACGCTCTCGTCAACCAGAATGTGGGCGCCCACCAGCCGCCGGGGCCAGCTGGTGTCGATGACGTCCGCCACGGCCAGGCCGAACGGCAGGTGCCGGGCGTTGAGCAGCAGGCCGCCGAAGACCGCGCCGACCGGGCTGCCGGCCGCCAGCAGGCCGATGACGAGAAACTGCGAACCGCCGGCGAAGACGAACGCCGACATCGCGATGACGGCCCAGGCCGGCAGGCCGGCCGCGGTCGCGACGGCCCCGAAGGACGCTCCGACGAAAGCGACCGCGAGCCCCATCGCCGCGACGTTGCGGCCGAGCGATCGCGTTCGGCCTGCCGTCCCCATGTTCACTACAATGAACAGCCACAGCCGTGTTCGTCAAGCTGAACGTTCGAACCGGCAAGTCGAACAGCCACCGGAGTGAGCCATGGCCCAGCCCGCACCGCCCCTGGCCACGATCGCGGCCGCCCTGCGCCGGGAACGCGAGCGGGCCGGCCTCTCGCTCACCGAGCTGGCCCGTCGGGCCGGGGTGGCCAAGTCGACCCTGTCCCAGCTCGAGTCCGTCGCCGGCAACCCGAGTGTCGAGACGTTATGGGCGCTCGCGGTGGCTCTCGGCATTCCGCTGAGCCAGCTGGTAGAGCCGCCGGCCCCGCAGGTCCGGGTCGTGCGGGCCGGCGAAGGGCCACGCATCCACTCCGACCAGGCCGAGTTCACCGGCACGCTGCTCAGCGCCGGCAGTCCGCACGCCCGCCGGGACCTCTACCTGGTCGAGCTCGAACCGGGCTCGGTGCGCCAGGCCGCCGCCCACATCCCGGGCAGCGTCGAGCATGTCGTGGTGGCCGCCGGCCGGATGCGGGCCGGGCCGGCCACCGGCCAGGTCGAGCTGGCCGCCGGCGACTATGCCGCCTTCCGCGGCGATCTCCCGCACTGCTACGAGGCGCTCGAACCGGGCACCTGGGCGGTGTTGGTCATGGAGCACGGCTGAGAACGTGACACCATGCTGCGGGTGAGCTTCAGCGGCTTTCCGGCCGAGGCGTTCGAGTTCTACGAAGGCCTGTGCGCCGACAACTCCCGCACCTACTGGGAGGGCCACAAGAGCCTCTACGAGGACGCCGTCCGCGGGCCGCTCATCGCGCTCGTGGCCGACCTGGAGCACGAGTTCGGGGCGGCGAAGGTGTTCCGGCCCTACCGCGATGTGCGTTTCTCGGCCGACAAGAGCCCGTACAAGAACCATCAGGGGGCGTTCTGTCAGTTGGCCACGGGGATCGGCTACTACGTCCAGGTCGACGCCGAGGGCGTGATGACCGCGGGCGGGTTCCACGTGCACAGCCCGGACCAGACCCGGCGGTACCGGGCCGCGGTCGACGCCGAGCCCACTGGCACCGCGCTGGAGCGCATCGTCACCAAGCTGACCGGGGCCGGCTTCGAGCTGGGCGGCGACCGGCTGCGCACCCGTCCGCGCGGCTGCCCACCCGACCACCCCCGGCTCGAACTCATGCGCCACAACGCGCTCACCGCGCGCCGCGTCTACCCGGCCGAGCCGCGCCTGGCCACCGCGAGCGCGCTCAACCTCATCCGCACCGACTGGCGCCATCTGCGCCCGCTCACCGACTGGGTGCTCGACAACGTCGGCCCGGCCTCGGCCGAGACCTAGCCGACCCGACCGCCACCGGTCGGCTCGCGGTCGGTGTAGAGGCGGGCGATCACGTCCTCGATCTCGGGCTCCTGCACCGAGATGTCACGCAGCTCGGCCACCTCGGCCAGGCGGGCGACCAGCGCTCCGGCGCTGGCTCCGCTGCCGTCGAGGCTGAACGTGATCGCCCGTCCCTCGGCCGAGGACGACTCGACCTCCACACCGGGCAGCTGGATGGACTCGGCGAGCGGCTCATCGAGTTCGACGATGACCCGCCGGCGCGAACCGTAGCGGGTGTGCAGCGCGGCGAGGGTGCCGTCGTGCACGATCCGGCCGTGGTCGATGACCACCAGCCGCCGGCACAGGCGCTCGATGTCGGCGAGGTCGTGCGTGGTGAGCACTACTGTGGTGTCGCCGCGGTCGCGCAACTCGGTGAGGAAGGAGCGCACCGCCTGCTTGCTCACCACGTCGAGCCCGATCGTGGGCTCGTCCAGGAACACCACGTCCGGCCCGTGCAGCAACGCGATGGTGAGCTCGCCCCGCATCCGTTGACCCAGCGAGAGCTGGCGCACCGGGGTGTCCAGGAACGGGTCGAGCTCCAGCGCGGCGCGCAGCCGGCCCAGCCGGGCCGCGTGCGCGTCGGCCGGCACCCGCCAGACGTGGCGGGCCAGCTCGAACGAGTCGCGCAGTGGCAGGTCCCACCACAGCTGGGAGCGCTGGCCGAAGACCACACCGATCCGGCGGGCCAGCCGGCGGCGCTGCGGCACCGGCACCAGGCCGCAGACCCGGACGTCGCCGCCAGTGGGCAGCAGGACGCCGGTGAGCATCTTCAGCGTGGTGGACTTGCCGGCGCCGTTGGGCCCCAGGTAGCCGAGCAGCTCGCCCCGCTCGACCCGCAGGTCGATGCCGTCCACCGCGGCGACCGTGTGCCGGACCCGGCGGAACCGCCCGGCCTTGCGCACCACGGTGAACTCTTTGCGCAGCCCGTGCGCCTCGATCACCACGTCGGGTTCGGTCACGGCCGTCACGACCCGGTGCTGCGGTAGTGCCGGACCCCGAACCGCCACACCACACCGGCCACGGGCACCGCCATCAGGCACACCGCCGGCGCGCACCAGCGCAGCCACCCCGGTGTGCCGAGCGGGTCGGCCCGGCCGAGCAACGCCAGCGCCGGGTAGTAGCCGACGAACGCGAACCCGACCCCGTAGGCGAAGATCCGCCGGAACACTCGACTGTAGACGGTGATGGGGTACGAGGTGAAGTCGCGCCCGCCGTAGGTGAAGCCGTTGGCGATCTCACCCGACTCGATCCACCAGAACGCGACGGTCGACCCGGCGACGAAGATCGATCCAAAGAGGACGGCGCCGCCGATCGGGGTGAGTCCGAGCAGCACGATTCGGCCGGCGGTCCAGTCCAGCCCGGCCCGGTGCACGGCGAACCCGAGCACGGCCAAGGCGACGAGGAGCCGCGCGATGCGGCGCAGCGCGAAGTCGAGCGTGACGAGCTGGCCGAGCACCCCGAGCGGCCGGATCAGCACCGCGTCGAGCAAGCCCTCCCGCACGTACACCCGGATCTTCTCGATGTTGCCGACGGCGAGGTCGGCCAGGCAGAAGCCGGTGGCCGCGAGACCGTACATGAGCAGCACCTCGGTCATCGGGAAACCGCCCAGCGTCCGGGTGACCCGGAACAGCGTCACCACCGCGAGCAGGTCGATGATCGGGA
>JBLNGJ010000160.1:0-4051 GCA_050264675.1 Micromonosporaceae bacterium | reverse complement strand
TGGCACCCGCACGGCAGCCGCACCGAGATCCTGGCCGAGCTCGGGCTGACCGCACAGGGCGTGGCCCGCCAGGTAACTGGTTGGATCTCAGCGGCCGAGCCGGTGACTCTACTCAGTTAGCGGACGGGTCGGCCGGCCGCGACGGGTAGGCGCGGCAAGGAGGCGGTGGTGGCGGGAGACGGCCCGGACATCATCGATCTTGGCGACGTTCGGTGGTCGGAGAGCTGGACGCGGCCGCGCCATGTGCTGCCACCGCGGGGGCGGCGCAGCCTGGCCGTCGTCACAGTCGTCGTGGCCGTCTTCACCATCCTGGCCAGCTCGATCCCGCTCAATACCCCCCGGTTGGATCGACCACTGTGGACCATGGCGGGGCGGTCGAGCTTCAGCATCGGCGCGGCCAACGTCTACCTGCGTTCGAGCGACGGAACCGGTCTGCTCGCCATCGCCCCGGACACCGGCCGCGTCCGTTGGCGCGTACCGGGCGAGAACCTGGACCTGTGGTCGGAGGTCGGCGGCGAGCTGGTCTTCCTCGTCGGCACGTCGGTCACGGCTCCCCGACTGGTGGCGTTCAACACCGACCCGTCCGGTGTGCCCCGTACGGGTCCACCGACGACCCGGTTGGCGTCCAGCCTGGTCGATGGACCGGAGACCGTGATCGCCGAACTCGCGACCGGACGGGTGCTGGCCCGGCACTTGGGCTATCCGCTCGGCCTGGCTGAGGGCGGTGCGGCGGCCCTGGTGATGGACTGGCAGGTCGAAGGTTGCTCGCTCGGGTTCGGCCGGGCGTGCGCCTTCGTGGTTGCGGTGAACCTGCACACCGCCGGCGAGCTCTGGCGCCTGCCCGTGCCGACCGACCTGAGCTGGAACGACGCCGACCCGCAGCAGCGGGTGCTCCGACGGTTGCTCATCGGCGTCGAGGACGGCTCGGCCGTGCTGCACGACGCGGTCTCGGGCGATGCGTTGTCCTCGGTGCAGGTGAGATCGCACGAGGCCGCACGGACAAGCGCGTCGCTCGTCCGGGACGCTCTCTTCCTCGCGTACGAGGACGGCGCCGGCGTACACGTCGCGAAGGTGCGCCTGGACACCGGTGAGCGGCTGTGGACCACCACGACCACCACGCGGCCCAGTGACCCGGCGCCGCTGCGACCGTCCTTCGAGATGGTCGCGGAAGGCGATCTGCTCGTGCTCACCCACGACGGGTGAGCACGTCGCTCGATCCGCTGACCGGACGCATCCGGATGCAGGTGACCGCGGACGGCCTGCGGGACCTCGGCGGCGGGCGGTTGGCGGTGCGGTCATTGGACTCAGGCGACCCGGCCCGGATCGTGGACGCGGCCACCGGAACCACCCTGGGCAGCTACCCCGGTGCCGACGTGGCGGGCGATGGGCGGGGCCACGTGCTGGTGATCCGGCAGGCCGACACCTGGGCCACCGTCACCGTGCTCGACGCGGCCGGCCGGGAGATGACCTGGGGTGCGGTCCGCGGCGACGGCATCCTGTGCCAGGCCGGTCTCGGCTTCTTCGGCTGCACCGACCGCTCCGGCCAGCTGCGGATCTGGCGGGTGCCGGCCTGACCGACGCCGGGCGGCGGCCGATAGCGTAAGCGCGGGCGCTGCCGCGGGAGGCTGGTCACGACGCCCACAAGCGACCCAGGGAGGCCGGCGTGCGGGTTCTGGTGGTGGAGGATGAACGCAGCCTCGCCGACGCGATCGCGCGCGGGCTGCGCCGGGACGGGCTGGCGGTCGATGTGGTCTACGACGGGTCGGCCGGCCACGAGATGGCGCTGGTGACCCGCTACGACGTGATCGTCCTCGACCGGGACTTGCCCGGCGTGCCCGGTGACCAGATCTGCGCCGACCTGGTCGCCTCGGGCGCGCTGACCCGCGTGCTCATGCTGACCGCGAGCGGCAGCGTGGCCGACCGGGTCGAAGGGCTGCAGCTGGGCGCCGATGACTATCTGGCCAAACCGTTCGCGTTCGAGGAGCTGCTGGCCCGGGTGCGCGCGCTGGGCCGCCGGGCCACCCCGGCCGCCCCGCCGGTGCTCGCGGTGGGCGACCTCGTGCTCGACCAGGCGCAGCACACCGCGCTGCGGGCCGGCTCGCCGCTGGACCTGACCCGCAAGGAGTTCGGTGTGCTCGAGGAGCTGCTCAAGGCGCGGGGCGCCGTGGTGTCGAGCGAGGAGCTGCTCGAGCGGGTGTGGGACGCGAACACCGACCCGTTCACGACCACGGTTCGGGTGACGGTGATGACGCTGCGCAAGAAGCTCGGCGACCCGCCGCTGATCGAGACGGTGGTCGGCGTCGGTTACCGGGTGCCGTCGCCGACCAAGGGTCACGACGGGCCGGGGAGCGATACCGATGACGGTCTATGACCTCCGGGGCGCCCGGGCCTGGCTTCGGTGGACCCTGCGGCTGCGGCTGACGCTGCTCAGCGGCGCCTTGGTGGTCGGCGCGGCGGCGCTGCTGGTGGTCCTGTCCGGGCTGCTGGTCAGCGACGCGCCATCGTCCAACTTGGACCTTCGGCCCGGTTCGGCAGTGACGCTGGCCGACGGTGAGCAGCGCGACGCCGTCACCTGGCAGGCCCAGCTGCGCCACGCGGTCCGGCGCGACCTGCTCGGCAACGGCTTCGTCGCGGTGCTGGTCGTGGGGGTCATCGGCGTCGCCTGCGCCTATCTGGTGGCCGGGCGGGCGCTGCGCCCGTTGCAGCAGGTGACGACGACCGCCCGCCGGCTCACCGGCGAGACGCTGGACCAGCGCATCCGCTACTCCGGCGCCGACGACGAGGTGGCCGAGCTGGCGGCCACGTTCGACGCCATGCTCGAACGCATCGCGACGGCGTTCGAGACCCAGAAACGCTTTGTCGCCAACGCCTCGCACGAGCTGCGCACCCCGCTGGCCGTGATGCGCACCGAGATCGACGTGACCCTCTCCGACCCGGACGCCGACGTGGCCGAGTACCGCCGCATGGCCACCGTGGTGCGCGACGCCTCCGAACGGGCCAACGCGCTGGTGGAGGCGCTGCTCGTGCTGGCCCGCAGCGAGGCTCAGGCCGGGCGGCGGCTGGCCCGCAAGCTGCCGGCCGACCTCTCCACCGGCGTGACCAGCGCGCTCTCCGCCGTCGACCGCGAGGCGCAGCGCCTCGGCCTGCGCGTCGAGACCGAGCTCGAACCGGCCCCGGTGGTGGGCGATCCGGGCCTGCTCGACCGGCTGGCCGGCAACCTGATCGAGAACGCGGTGCGCTACAACCACCTCAACGGCGAGGTGTGGGTGCGCACCCACGCCGACCAGACCCACGCCTACCTGACCGTCCGCAACACCGGCTTCGAGGTCGATCCGGTCGATCTGCCCGGGCTCTTCGAGCCGTTCCGCCGCGGCGGCCGGGAGCGCACCGGCGGCCGCGGCTCCGGCCTGGGCCTGTCGATCGTGCGCGCGGTGGCCGAGGCGCACGGCGGCACGGTCAGCGCCGTCGCGCAGCCCGAGGGCGGGCTCGAGGTGACGGTCACGCTGCCCGCGGCGGCGACGACACCGGTGGTGGCCGGCTCGGCCAGCGTGCCGGTCGTGCCGGATCCGCCGGCGGCGGCGCGTCCCACGCCGTGACCACCGATGGCCGGCGCCGGGCCGCGGGCCGTTCGCCGAAGCCGGACAGCACCGCTTCGAGCAGCGGCAGCGCGTGCAGCACCTGGCCGGTCCGGATCACCACGTCCCACAGCGGCTCGAATTTCTTCCACCCACCGGCGTAGGCGGTGTGGCGTAGGCGGCCACGCAACGTGTCCTTTGTGGAGGCACCGCGCCAGATCGAGCCCCAGCGGTAGAAGTCCCGGTACGCGCGCCAGTAGCCCGCCTCGAGCTCGGCCGCGGTCAGCCCGCGCGGGCGGAACACGACGTGGCGGGTGTCGTAGCGGTCCCAGTCCTCGTGCAGCATCCGGCCCTGGGCCCGCATTCGTTGGTAGAGCGCGGTGCCGGGGTAGGGCGTCATGATGTGAAACGTGGCGGTCTCGATGCCCTGCTCGACCGCCCAGGCCACGGTGCGCGCGAAGACGTCCGGTCCGTCG
>JBLNGJ010000159.1:0-5697 GCA_050264675.1 Micromonosporaceae bacterium | reverse complement strand
GGTATCCGCTTGACCCGCGCCCGGTTGCGCTCCCGGCACTGGGCGGCCGGCGTGTCGAAGGCCACCGCGACGCAGGCCAGGCCGTGCCGGCGGGCGAGCTCGAGCCAGCCCAGGCGCCGCTGCCGGTCCAGGCCCAGCGTGTCGACGACGGTGGTGAGCCGCCGCGCGCACCGGCGGGTCACGATGTCGTCGAGCACGGCGAACGCGTCCGTGCTCGCCGTGATGTCGTCCTCGCCCTCGCCCACCATCGCCCGCAGGCGGTCACTGGAGACCACGCAGTCTGCCGGGAAGTGGGTCGCCGCCCAGGTCGACTTCCCGGACGCACCCGGGCCGACGAGGATCACCAGGCACGGGGAGGGCAGGTTCAGCGCCATCCGCACAGTTTGCAGTGACGCCCCGCCGCTCACGCCGGGTTGCCGACCGGGCTATACGCCCGTACAGTCCGCTGTTGTGGTGGACAGTAGTCCGTACGAGCGTGCAGGGCATGCTCGGGCGGCTGAGGACCTGACCGCCCGTGCCCGCATCCGCGACGCGGCGCTGGCCCTCTTCGCCGAGCGGGACATCGACGCGGCGACCATCCGCGACATCGCCCGGGCGGCTGGGGTCTCGGCCGGACTGGTGCGGCACCACTTCGGCTCGAAGGAGGCGCTGCGCGATGCCTGCGACGCGTACGCGCTCGACCGGCTGATGCGGATCAAAGAGGAAGCGGTCATCGAGGGCCAGCTGACCAACCCGGCGTTCCTGCCGGCCGCCCACCCGACGCTGCTGCTGCTCTACCGGTACTTCGCCCGCTCGCTGGTCGACGGGTCGCCAGCGGCCGCCGCCCTGTTCGACCATATGGTCGACCTGACCGAGGAGTGGCTGGCCCGCCATCACCGCGACCAGTTCGCCGACGCCCGGGCCTACAGCGCGGTTCTGGTGGCGATGCAGACCGGCATGTTGGCCATGCACGAGCACCTGTCGCGGGCGCTGGGCACCGACATGTTCGGCACCGCCGGACACCTGCGGATGGCCCGGGCGGCGCTGGACGTCTACTCCCGACCATTGATCGACGCCGAATTGGCCGACGGCGCCCGCGCCGCCCTCGACCAGATCCAACCGCAGACCACTCGATCGCAGCCGCCGAGCGCGGCCGAAGGAGCACGACGATGACTGAGGCGATCCGCACCGAGGGCCTGGTCAAGACGTTCGGGCGGACCCGGGCCCTGAATGGGCTTGACCTGACCGTACGCACCGGCGAGGTGCACGGCTTCCTCGGGCCCAACGGGTCGGGAAAGACGACCACGATCCGGGTCCTGCTGGGCCTGCTGCGGGCCGACTCCGGCGCGGCCCGGCTGCTCGACGGGGATCCCTGGCGCGACGCCACGGCGCTGCACCGGCGGCTGGCTTACGTGCCCGGCGACGTCACGCTCTGGCCCAACCTCTCCGGCGGAGAGGTGATCGACCTGCTCGGGCGGTTGCGCGGGGGCCTCGATCCGCAACGCCGGGCCGATCTGCTGGAACGCTTCGACCTCGATCCGCGCAAGAAGGGTCGCACCTACTCCAAGGGCAATCGACAAAAGGTGGCGCTCGTGGCCGCCCTGGCATCCAATGTGGAGCTTCTGCTGCTGGACGAGCCGACGGCCGGCCTGGACCCGTTGATGGAAGAGGTCTTCCGCCGGGTGATCCGGGAGGAGCAGCACCGCGGTGACCGCACCGTGCTGCTCTCCAGCCACATCCTCTCCGAGGTGGAGGCGCTCTGCGACCGGGTGACCATCATCCGTGAGGGTCGGGCCGTGGAGACCGGCACGCTCAGCGATCTTCGCCACCTGACCCGTACCTCCATCCAGGCCGAGCTGGCCGGGCCGGTGCCTGGCCTGGACGCCTTGCCCGGCGTGCACGACCTACAGGTGCACGGCGAGCGGGTCAGCTTCACTGTGGACACTGCCGCCCTGGATGCGGCGCTGCACCAGCTCACCGCGGCCGGCGTGCGCAGCCTGGTCAGCCAACCGCCCACATTGGAGGAACTCTTCCTGCGCCACTACGGTGGCCCGGCCGCGGCGACGCGCCCGGAGGCGATGGCGCGATGACCTCGTTCGTGGGCAGTGGCGCACTGGTGCGGCTCGCGCTGCGCCGGGACCGGATCATGTTGCCGGTCTGGCTCGCCGTCTTCGCGCTCATGGCCGGCAGCTCGGCGTCGGCGACGGTGGGCCTCTACCCGAGCGAGGAGTCACGGATCGCGGCGGCGGAGACGTTCAACGGCTCTCAGGCCCTGGTCGCGCTCTACGGCCGGGTCTACGACCCGACCTCGCTCGGTGCGCTTTCGATGATCAAGCTCGGCGGCCTGGGCGCCATCTTCGTCGCGCTGCTCTCCGTCATCGTGGTGGTCCGGCACACCCGCGCTGACGAAGAGGCGGGGCGGCTCGAGCTGGTCGGGGCGACGGTGGTCGGCCGGCAGGCGCCGCTCACCGCCGCGCTGCTCGTCGCGCTCGGCCTGAACGTCGCCCTCGGCGCGCTGACCGCGCTCGCCCTCATCGGCTCCGGCCTGCCGGCCGACGGCTCGCTCGCGTTCGGGCTGGCCTGGGCCGGGGTCGGCATCAGCTTCGCCGCCATCGCCGCCGTGGCGGCCCAGCTGACCCATGCGGCCCGCGCGGCCACCGGTCTCGCCGCCGCCGCGCTGGGGTTGGTCTATGTGCTGCGGGCGATCGGCGACACGGCGGCACCGGATGGGCCGCGCTGGGTCAGCTGGCTCTCCCCGATCGGGTGGGGCCAACAGTTTCGCCCGTACGCGGGCAACCGCTGGTGGGTGCTGCTGCTCACGGTGGGCTTCGCGGCGCTGGTCACGGCCCTCGCCTACGCCCTGGTGGCCCGCCGCGACCTGGGGTCCGGCCTGCTGCCCGACCGGCTCGGGCCGGCCATCGGCGCGGCCGGGCTGCGTAGCCCGCTCGCGCTGGCCTGGCGTCTGCAGCGCGGCGGGCTGCTCGGGTGGCTCACCGGCTTCGTCCTGCTGGGCCTCGTCTTCGGCAATATCGCCTCCAGTGTCAGCGGCTTCTTCGCCAGCCCGCAGGCGCGCGAGCTCTTCCTCCGGCTCGGGGGCGAGAAGGCGCTCATCGACGCCTACCTGGCGACCGCCCTCGGCATCGTGGGCATCGTCGCCTCGGCCTACGGTGTGCAGGCGGCCATGCGGCTGCGCGCCGAGGAGACGTCGCTTCGGCTCGAGCCGGTGCTCGCGACCGGCACCACGCGGGCGCGGTGGGTGCTCAGCCATACCGTGGTCGCTTTGGCGGGCACGACCCTGCTGCTGACCGCGACCGGGCTCGCCGCCGGCATCGCCTACGGCGCTCGCGAAGGCGACCTCGAACAGACCGGCCGGGTGCTCGCCGCCGCCCTGGTGCAGGTGCCGGCGGCCTGGGTACTCACCGGCATCGTGGTCGCCGCGTTCGGCCTCGCCCCACGCCTGGTGCTGGCCGGGTGGGTGGCGCTGGTCGTGTTCGTGTTGCTGGGTGAGGTGGGGCCGTTGCTGCGCCTGGATCAGCGGGTGATGGACGTTTCGCCCTTCGCCCACGTACCGCGCCTGCCCGGGGCGGTGTTGCACGTGGAGCCGTTGGTGGCGCTGGCGGCGGTGGCGCTCGCGCTGGTGGCGGTCGGGTTGGTCGGGTTCCGCCGTCGCGACGTGCCGATCACCTGACCGGCGCCAGCTCGCGGAGGGCGAGATCAGGCTCGGACGGGCGGGCGCGGGCCCACCCGCGCACGTTCTCCTCCTGGCTGAACAGGATCACCTGGCACTCGCCCCCCAGCTCCAGCAGCAGGTCGAGCAGCCGGCTCGTCCGTGCGGCATCGGAGTTGACGCTGACCTCGTCGAGCACGAGCGGCAGACCGCCCAGGCGCGGGCACAGGTAGCGGATCAGTGCGATCCGCTGCAGCAGCAGGACCTGTTCGGCCACACTGGCCGACCACACCCCGGACGGCTCCCATCCGCGCGGACCGTCGATGGTGACGGTGAGCTCCTGCTCGTCGATTCGGGTTCGGGTGTACAGACCATCGGTGAGGGCCGGCAGCCAGCGGTCGAGCATGTCGGTCACCGCACCGGTGAGCTCACCCATCGCCTTGCGGCGGGCCGACTCGAGAAAGCCGTAGGTGTGGTCGACGGTGTTCCGCAGCGCCCGCAGCTCACGCACTGTCTGTTCGGTCTGGGCGACCTGCTCGGGCCGGGCATCGGGGTCATCGCGGAGCCGGCGCAGGTGGTTCAGCGCCCGGCCGAGCGGGCGCATGCTCGCCGGGTCGTCGGGCCCAATATGCTCCCAACCGAACTGGCCGATGAGGCGCAAGGCGTTGAGGGCGTTGCCGTTGCCGACCGCGTAGGCCACGGCCCGCTGCAGGTGCACCTGAGCCCGATCGCTGCGCAGGGTGTTCTGGGCGACCCAGGCGGTCGCGGCGTAGGACGCGGCGTCGAGCCCGTGGCACCGGGTCAGGTCCAGGCCGCCGGCGTGGCGCAGACAACCGTTGAGGGTGGTCTGACCGTTCAGCGCCCGGGCGTTGGACTGGCCGGGCCGGAGGAGGTCCTGGCGTACGGGCACCATCTGGCCTTGGTGCTCCACCACAGCCGAGCACACCCACGGGCCGGTGTCGTCGCGAAACAGGCGGGCGAAGGCGCGCGTGCGCTCATCGAGCGCGGCCGGCCGGCCACACAACGCCGCATAGATCGCGGCGTGCCAGACCGACTTGCCGGACTCGTTGGGTCCGACCACCACGGTGAGGCCCTGGCCGAACTCCAACGTCTGGCCCGCGGCGAGCGGGCCGAACGGTTCGGCGGTCACCTGCCAGATGCGCATCACACCACCCCGAGCCCAGCCTCGCCGTTCAGCGCCCGCAGGCCCATCGTGAGAATGCGCTCGCGCTCGTCGTGGCTGAGGCCAGCGGCGCCACGGACACCGGCGACGAAGCGCTCCCGAGCCGTGGCGCCCCGGCGGATGCCGCCGCCCCCGTCACCGCCCTCCGCCCCCGCGGCGGCCGGTGCCGGCCCTGATCGCCCGTCCATGCGCGTCACCCCTCCCTTTGCCGGCCTCGACTCATTGTTGACGGGCGATATGCTGAGCAACTCCTCCACCTGGTCAGGGCTTGCCGGCCGCCGGGGCACGGCTCGGGCCGCCACCGCCGGGTGAGCACTTCCCGCATCGACACCGCTTTTCGTCAAGACCCCTGGGCAACGGTCACTCGGCGCTCCGGAACTCGCGCCGCACCAACCGGGCCATGGGTGGGCCACCTTAACCGTCAGGGAGACAGGCCGAGGGTCGCCGCTAACCCTAGCGCCACGGCGACGACCGGGCCGGCGTAGAGGGCGGCGATCTCGGCGCCGACCTGGCGGCCGCCGGCGACGAAGGCCAGCACCAGCTTGGTCACCGTGTTCACGCCCAACGCGCCGGCCGCGGCGAGCGCGGCGGACGAGACGGTCAGGCGGTGTCCGGCGGCGAGCGTGGCCGCGGTCAGCGCGCCGGCGTGGGCATCGGCGAGGCCGGCCGCCGCGATGGTGAGGATGGTGCCGCCGCGGCCGAGCCCGCGGTTGGCGAGCGTGGCCAGCACCAGCAGCAGGGTCAGGATGGCGGCCAGCAGGACAGCCGGGATGAGCGCGAACGGCCGGCGGCTGGGCACCCGCGCCGGTGCCGGCGGCGCGGCGGCGTCGCCACCGTCAACGGTGGCTTCGGCATCGGCCTCGGCGAA
>JBLNGJ010000158.1:0-5862 GCA_050264675.1 Micromonosporaceae bacterium | reverse complement strand
ACGCAGGCCGGCCTACCCGCTGCGGCCGGCGAGTCCGGCGTGGGGCAGGATGGGCGCCATGGCCAGCAGGAGCGCAACCGGGGCGGCGCCCCGAGCCAAGCTCGATCAGGCCTGCGCCGATGCGGTCGAGCTGGCCCGGGAGGCCATCGCCGACGACGCGGTCGGCGGGTATTTGGGCGTGGCGGCCGAGGGCGACCGGCTGGTCACCCACTACTTCGAGTGCCTTCTCGACGGCTATCGCGGCTGGCGGTGGGCGGTCACGCTGGCCCGCGCCCCCCGCAGCAAACACGTCACGATCTGCGAAAGTGTGCTGCTGCCGGGCGACGACGCGCTGCTCGCACCGGCCTGGGTGCCCTGGCACGAGCGGCTGCAGCCGGGCGATCTCGGCATCGGCGACCTGCTGCCGACCCGGGTCGACGACGAGCGCCTCATCCCCGGCTACCTGTTCTCTGACGACCCGGCCGTAGAAGAGGTGGGCTGGGAGCTCGGCCTGGGCCGGGCCCGGGTCATGTCGCGCGAGGGGCGGGCCGACACCGCGCAACGCTGGTACGACGGCGAGCACGGGCCGCTCGCGCCGATCGCCGCCGCCGCACCGAGGACGGCCCGCTGCGGCCGGTGCGGGTTCTACCTGCCGCTGGCCGGGCAGCTGCACCAGATCTTCGGTGTCTGCGGCAACGTCTACGCGCCCGACGACGGGCGGGTGGTCAGCGCCGACCATGGCTGCGGCGCCCACTCCGAAGTGCTGCTCGAGGCGGCCGTCGAGGAGCTGCCCACGATCTTCGACGACAGCGAGGTCGAGGCCGTGGACGGGGTCAGCGATCCGACGAGCTGAGTCGGGCCGCCGCCCGGCGGCGATGCCGTTCGCGTACCAGCATCAGGCCGGTGCCGAAGGCACCGATGAGGAAGCCGGCGAGGCAGACCCGCGGCCAGGCCGCGTGACCGCGCGCGGCCAGCTCGTCGCGGAAGGGCAGCAACGCCAGCCCGATCACACCCCAGAGCAGGGTGCCGATGAGCCCGATCGGCACCATCGGCGGGTCCAGCGGCTTGATCGGCGGCTCGGACACGCGGCTCAGCGTACGCACGACCGGCCCGGCTGCGCCGGCCAGTGGCCCAGATCACGTACTCGTTAGCCATGCTCATTAGCTAGGCTAAGGACCGTGATGCCCCGCCCACCCGTGCCCACCCGCCGCGGCTCCGCCGTCCAGGTCGCGGTGCTGGTCCGGGACGCGATCACCCGGCTCAACCGGCGCCTGCGCCGGACCCGGCCGATCGGCGACATCACCATCGCGCAGATCTCGGCGCTACAGAGCCTCGACGCCGCCGGTGCGCTCACGCCGCGGGAGCTCGCCGAGGTCGAGCGGGTGCAGCCACCCACGATGACCCGGATCGTGGCCCGGCTCGAAGAGCGCGGCCTGGTCCAGCGCACCCCGCACCCCACCGACGGACGGCAGGTCATCCTCGCGCCCTCACCGGCCGGCCGCGCGCTGGTCGCCGAGTACCGCCGGGTCCGGGACGAGTGGCTGGCCCAGCGCCTGGCCCGGCTCACCGCCGAAGAACGCGACACGGTGCAACGGGCCGCCGAGATCCTCGACCGCATCGCCCGAGACTGAAGGAGGCGCATCGCGCGTGCGCGCACGGCTGGCCACCACGTTCCAATCGCTGCGGGTCCGCAACTACCGGCTCTTCGCCATCGGCCAGCTGACCAAGCTGATCGGCGTGTGGATGCAGTTCATCGCGCAGGACTGTCTGGTGCTCGAGCTCTCCGACAACTCGGCCACCGCGCTCGGCGTGGTCACCGCGCTCCAGTTCGTGCCGGTGCTCCTGCTCACCCTCTACGGCGGCAAGCTCGCCGACCGCCACGACAAGCGGCGCCTCATCATCGCGGCCAACGTCTTCTTCAGCGTGCTCGCGCTCGGGTTGGGCGTGCTCGTGGTCAGCGGTGCGGTCACGCTCGGTTGGGTCTTCGTCTTCGCCGCCCTGATGGGCGTGGTCAACGCCATCGAGACGCCGGCCCGGCAGGCCTTCGTCTCCGAGCTGGTGCCCCGGTCGCTGCTGCCCAACGCGCTCGGACTCGCGGCCGCCACCTTCAACTCGGCCCGCATCATCGGTCCGGCCCTGGCCGGCCTCGCCATCGCGGTCTTCGACACCGGGCCGGTCTTCCTGTACAACGCGGTGACGCTGCTCGCCCCGCTGGTGGCCCTGCTTCGCATGGACGTCTCCGCCCTCTACCGCCCGGAGGCTCCGGAGACGCCGCCGGACGCCCGTATCCGCGACGGGCTGCGCTATGTGTGGCGCCGCGACGACCTGCTGCTGCCGATCATGCTGATACTCGTGGTCGGCATGCTCGGCTTCAACTTCCAGCTCACCCTGGCCGTGCTCGCCAAGATCGTCTTTCATACCGGTGCCGGCCGGTTCGGCTTGCTCAGCACCGCGCTGGCCGCCGGTTCCCTGGTCGGCGCGCTGGCCAGCGGCGGGCGGCGCTCGCGCCCCAGTGTGTATGTGGTGATCGGTGCGGCGATCGCGTTCGGTGCCCTGGAGACGCTGGTCGGCTTCGCGCCCACGTTCTGGACCACGGCGCTGCTCCTGCTGCCCACCGGGTTCTTTATGATCTTCTTCGCCCAGGCCAGCAACCAGCGCCTCCAGTTGGGCACCGACGCCGCCTTCCGGGGCCGGGTGATGGCGCTGTTCGTGCTGGTGTTCCTCGGCACCACGCCGATCGGCGCACCGGCGATCGGCTGGCTGACCGAGCACTACGGTCCGCGGCTGGGCATCTGGCTCGGCGGCCTGTGCTCGATGCTCGCCGGCCTGGCCGCCCTGGCCTGGCAGCTGCGCCGCTCGGGCGCGCGCATCCAGCTACGGCTGCGGCCGCTGCCGCGGCTGTACGTGATCGCGCCGGCGGAGCCGGCCCGGGCGGCGGTCACCACCTCCTGATCGGCGGGTGAGTGTCGCAGTCACCTGGCAAGGTGGGCGGCTTGGAGTTCCCGCGATTGTTGGAGTGCCTCGAGGCCGATCACGCCCGGCTGCGCGACGTGGTGGCCGAGGCCGACCTGACGGCGAAGGTGCCGACCTGTCCGGAGTGGTCGCTCGCCGACCTGGTGCAGCACGTGGCCGCCGTCTACCTGCACAAGGTGGAGTGCATGCGGCTCGGGCAACAACCGCCGGAGTGGCCGCCCGACTTCTCCGGCGAGGAGCCGCGAGCGCTGCTCGAGCGGGGCTACGCCACGCTGACCGCCGAGTTCGCCGCCCGGGCGCCCGAGTCACCGGCGTACACCTGGTTCGACCCCGACCAGACGGTCGGCTTCTGGATCCGGCGGATGGCGCAGGAGACGGTGATCCACCGCATCGACGCCGAGCTCGGCGCCGGCGGCCCGGTCGCACCGGTCCCGGCTGACCTCGCCGTGGACGGCGTCGATGAGGTGCTGCGCACGTTCCTCGAGTTCGAGGTGCGCAGTTGGCCGGATTACTTCGCCAACGATCTCGCCGCGGCGGGCGGCGGCACCTCGGTGCGGGTCGAAGCCGGCTCGGCCGCGTGGCTGGTGCGCCTGGCCCCGGACGGGGTGCGGGTGTCACCGGGCGAGCCCGACCGTGCCGACGCGACGGTGCGGGGCGAGCCGGGCGACGTGGTGCGTTGGCTCTGGAACCGGGCCGGCGACGACGTTGTCGAACGGACGGGCGACGAGGCAGCGCTGGCGCGGCTGGGGCGGGTGCTCACCACGGCGACCCAGTGACCAGTCGGCCCGAGCGGCCGCTGCGGCTCTTCGTCGCCGCCGACCCGCCCGCCGGGGCGGTCGAGCACCTCGGCGCCGCGGTCGATCAGTTGCAGGTCAGCCAGAGTGCGGGCCGCTCGACCCGGCTGGCCGCCCGGGAGAGGTGGCACATCACGCTCGCCTTCCTCGGCGACGTCGATGCCGGCCGGGTCGGAGACGCCTCGGCCGCACTGGAGCGGGCGGTCACCGCCGCCCGGGCGCCGATCGTGGTTCGCATCGCCGGCGGCGGCCGGTTCGGCCGAGGGCGGTTCGGCGTGCTCTGGGCCGGGCTCGACGGCGACGTGGCCGCGCTCGCGACCCTGGCCCGGGCCGTGCGGCGGGAGCTGCGCGCGGCCCGGCTACCCGTCGACGACAAGCCGTTCCGGCCGCACCTGACCATCGCCCGCCCGGGTGACCGGCTCAGCGCCGAACAGGTCGCGCAGGACGTGGCGGCGCTGCGGCCGTACATCGGTCCGCAGTGGACGGTGGCGGCGGTGCACCTGGTCGCCAGTGAGCTGGGTCCCAGTCCCCGCCACCACCGTCTCGGCTCGGTGCCGCTGAGCCCCGGCTGAGCGTTGTCGAGGGTCGGGCGCTACCAGGCCCACGCCTCCGGACCGGGGCCACCGCTGCCGATCGGCGGGAAGATGCGGTCCAGCTCGGCGAGCGTCTCCTCGGTGAGGGTGATCTCCAATGCCCGCAGGGCGCCGTCGAGCTGCTCGATGGTGCGGGGCCCGATGATCGGGGCGGTCACCCCGGGGCGGCTCAGCAGCCAGGCGAGCGCGACGTTGGTCGGGTCCTCACCGAGGTCGGCGCTGAGCTTCTCGTACTCCTCGATCGCGGCGCGGTGGTTTTCCAGGTCCTCCGACGCCCGCCCCGACGAGGTCCGGGCCGCGGTTCCCTCGCGCAGCTTGCGCAGCGCCCCGGAGAGCAGGCCGCCGTGCAGCGGCGACCACGGGATGATGCCGATGCCGTACGCCTGCGCGGCCGGGATCACCTCGAGCTCGACGTGGCGGGTGAGCAGGTTGTAGATGCACTGCTCGGAGACGAGGCCGAGGAAGTGGCGGCGGTTGGCCGACTCCTGCGCAGCGGCGAGGTGCCAGCCGGCGAAGTTGGACGAGCCGACGTAGCGAACCTTGCCCTGAGCGACCAGGAGCTCCATCGCCTGCCAGATCTCCTCCCACGGCGTGGTCCGGGAGATGTGGTGCATCTGGTAGAGGTCGATCCAGTCGGTCTGCATCCGGCGCAGCGACGCCTCGCACGCGGAGATGATGTGACGCGCCGACAGGTTCGACTCGTTGGGCCACTCACCCATCCGCCCGTACACCTTGGTGGCGAGCACGACCTTGTCGCGGCGGTCGCCGCCCTGGGCGATCCACCGGCCGATGATGTTCTCGGTGACACCCTCGCCGAGCTTCCACCCGTACACGTTGGCGGTGTCGAAGAAGTTGATGCCGAGCTCGAGCGATCGGTCCATGATGGCGAAGCTGTCCGGCTCCGTGGTCTGCGGGCCGAAGTTCATCGTGCCGAGGCAGAGCCGGCTCACCGACAGGCCGGTCCGGCCGAGATTCGTGTACTCCATGGCGCAACCGTAACCGGTGCGTCAGCGCGCGGGCCGGGTGCGGTCAGGCATCCTTCGCGGTCGGCGCCGATCCGAATAGGACATCGTCCCAACTCGGCGCGCGCTTGCGGGGCTTGTCGCCGAGGCCGCCCTCCACCGGCGCCGGCGTGGTGCGGCGCGGACGCAGCACCGCCAACGAGGGCACCGCGGGGATCTCGTGGGCCATGTCCCGATCGTCGTCGTAGGGGGAGTGCGGCCGGCCGGGGCGGCGGCGACCGCTGTCGCCCAGCGCGGCCGCGGCCGGCGTCGGCTCGAGACTGCGGGTGCCGCCGGTCGGCCCGACCGGGCGATCGAGTGAAGCGAGCAGCGCGTCGCGCCCGGCCCGGATCGGGTCCTGGCGCATGAGGTCTTGGCGCATCGGGTCCGAACGGAGGGCGTCGGCGTGGGCCAGCTCCCGGCGTGGGTCAGCGCCGGGCCGGATCGGCTCGTGGCCGGCGGCCGGCTCGACTCGCGACATCGGTGCGGCGACCTCGTGGCCACGCTGCCCCTCCGGCGCCG
>JBLNGJ010000157.1:0-4029 GCA_050264675.1 Micromonosporaceae bacterium | reverse complement strand
CCTCAACCCCGGCCGGCGGCTACCAGTAATATCGCGCGTAGACTCGATCTATTCGGGCTGCCCGCCTCTCGATCGACACTCTGGATGCGTAGGGGAACACCCGCTGATACGCCGACCATCGGTTGGTGATGGACTGGTGAATGTTGTTGCCTCGCCCGGCGCGTGAGCCCGGCACCCCACGGATGTTGCGGGGAGCGTCGAAGTCGAAGCCTCTGAACTCCGCATGATTCCGGTAGGCCTGCGGCACCGCGTGATGCGCGTCCCAGGTCTGCGGCAACCGCGGCGCACCGTTGCGGTGGCGTTCGGCGTTGTAGCGACCACGATAGTTGCTCGCGGGGATGGACGGAGCCTCCGGAGCCGCACGGGTGGGCGTGCAGTTATGTACCAACACCGGCGCGTCGCCGACCATCACGTAGTACGTGTGGAGCGCGTCGACGGTCAGGTTGTACATCGTCTTGGTCTCGGCCCAAGCGGTGACGCCGGCCACGGTGACGGCAGCCCCGGACGGGGTTTGCAGCCCGTCGCCCGGTCGCAGATCGCCCGCCTCGGTCCAGGCACCGACGGTGGCGTTCCAGAACGGGTGATTCTGTGTGGTGTGTAACGCGGCCGTGGTGCCGTCGGGGTTGACGACGGTCACGTCGGCCAGGTCGACATCCCGGTTGGCGAAGAGGCTGACGACCGGCTCGGCGGCGGTCACGCCGGAGATCGGATCGGTCGCCACGACCTGATCGCCGAGCTGGACCGAACCGATCGGCACCGCCGCGCCGCTGGCCAGCAGCACTGGCGTGTCCGGGTCGAAGCTGAGCATGCAGCTGTTGGCCCGCCGGCCGGCGGTGGCCGCCCCTTCGGCCAGGTCGTCGACGGTGCCCGACGCGCCGCGCGCGGCCTGGCGGGCCGCCGAGACGGTGCTGCGCGCGCCGGAGAGCGCCTTGCGGGCGATGGCCCCGGCGCCGAGGGTGAGGACACCGGTCGCACCGCCGAAGGCCATCTCGCCCATCAGGTCGCTGGCCGAGAACTCGCGCTCACCCTGGGCCACGTCCACGCCGTACTCCGCGCCGGCTGACGCCGCGCCGACCACCGCCGCGCCCAGGATGAGGCAGCCAACCCCGGTGGAGCAGACCGCCGCCACCGCCGCGGTGGCCACGATGCCGACGGCCACGCCGGTGGCGAACTTGACCGGGTCCTGGGCGATCGACTCCACCGTGCTGGCCACGGTGTTGGCGACCGCGTTGCCGACGGTGGTGACGGCTGAGGCCACTGTGGACACCGCGCTGTCGAGCCAGTCGGGCCATTCGCCGGTCGGGTCAGCGCGGTTGACCGGAGTGTTGTGGCCGTAGGTGTAGGGGTGCAGCTGTTGGGGCTCGGATGGCTCGATGACCGGGTCGACCGAAATGAACCGCCCGATCGCGGGGTCATACTCGCGGACGCCGAGATGGGTCAGCCCGGTCCGATCCTTGGTGCCGCCGACGTAACCCTTGTCCATCCCGGCCGGCCAGCCCGACGGCACGCTGCCCCGGTCCTGACCGTAGGGCAGGCTCCGTCGTTTGCTGCTCGACAGATCACTCGCCTTGATGGTCAGCTCGGC
Organism: Micromonosporaceae bacterium; assembly: GCA_050264675.1. GTDB lineage: Bacteria > Actinomycetota > Actinomycetes > Mycobacteriales > Micromonosporaceae > JBLNGJ01. Next base: position 2,444 of record JBLNGJ010000157.1, on the reverse strand, counting down.
CGTGCCGTGGTGGTCGCCCACGATCCAGGAGACTCCGGCCGCGGTCCGCATGGCGATGGTGGCGCCCTTGTGCGTGTAGTAGCGCGTCCCGGTGGCAGTGGACGTTCCGGCGGCCACCGACACTTCGGACCCGTCGGGCAGGTAAAGCGTGGTGGCGGTCGGGTCGCGCCGGATCAGCCGGCCGCCGTCGGCGTCGTAGAGATAGCTGGTGGTGGCGCCCGCCTCCACCACCGTGGTCAGCCGGCCCTCCGGGTCGAAGGTGAGCGTCTGCTGGTTTCCGGTGTCGGCGAGGCGGGTCTTGGTGTTGCCCGCGTTGTCGTAGGTGTAGCCGTGCGTCCAGGACGTGCCCGGCGCTGACATCTGCAGCTGGGTCAGCGCGTGCGGGCGCACGGCGGTTGGGCCGGACGCCGGGTAGGTCGACGTGTAGGTCGTGTCGCCGGCCGCGGCGTGGCGGACCTCGGTCAGGCGGTTGCCGATCGCGTTGAACGTCCAGCTGTGCCAGTACGGCGCCGGACCGCCCAGGCCGGCGACGGCCGGCGACGTCGCGCAGCTGCCGGAACTTGGGGTCCAGGCATCGGTGAGCTGGCGCACATGGTCGTAGCGGAAACACTGGGTGTCGACCGCGGCGCCGGCCGGTGCCTCCTGGATCCGGGTGATGTTCCCGGAGTTGTCATAGATGTAGGACCAGTTCGCCGCCTCAGGCTTGAGCTCCGGCACCACGTTGGTGGTGGTGACCCGCCGGGTCGGTTCGTCGAAGGTCGAGGTGATGGCGACCCGAAGACCGGTCGCCCCGAGCGTGCGCTGGGTGAGCTGACCCAGCTTGTTGTAGACGACGGCGTTGACGTAGATCTGAGCGGCCGTAAGCAGTGTGCTCGGTTCGCCGACGTCGTTGTACCCGAAGGTCAGCTTCTCGCTGGCCAGATTGGCCGCGGCCGGCAGGGTGGTCTGGAACGGCGAGCCGTTGGCGCGGTACGTGACCGAGGTGGTGAACGTGCACGGCGTGGTGCCACCGGCGGCGCACAGCGCCCCCTCGGTCGCCGGCAGGATCACCGAGGTGCTGGTGGGCCGGCCGGCCGTGTCGTAGGCGTTGACCCGCGACTCGTACGCCGCGGTGCCGACCCAACGGATCGACCTGGCCAGTTTGCCGATGCCCAGCGTCGCGGTGTCGTAGACCCATTCGGCGCGCTTGGGCCCGGTGGCCGACGTGTCGCGCATCGTGGTGCGTCGACTCAACGCGTCGTAGGTGTAGGCCACGGTGGCCGCGCCGGACCCGAGCGGACTGGTGGTGGTGAGCACGTTGCCGCCGTCGTCATACGTGGAGGTCGTCGTGCCCTTGTCCGGGTCGATCGCCTGCGTCTGGCGCCCGCGCAGGTCGTACTGGTACGACCACTGGTTGCCGGCCGCATCGGTGACCCGTTGCAGCGATCCGGTCAGGCCATAGACGTAGGTGGTCTTGTCGAATGTGGACGGATTCTCGTTACCGACCTGGGCTGGGCTGTGATACTGGCGCAGCTCGACGGTCTCATCGAAGATGTTGCTGATCGCGGTGGTGGCGGTGCCACCCAGCGGCGGCGTGGTGTGCACTCGGTCGCCACCATAGGCCGTGGTGGTGCGCCACTTCTCCACTCCGTTGGCGAGCAGGATGGTGTCCGTCTCCCGGCCGGCGCCGTCATACCGTTTGGAGTTGATCGCCGGGATCTGCCCTTGGGGCGCACCGAGACTGGTCGACGGTGGCGAGTTGGTCGAGTCGTAGTAGGCCTCCGACGTCCAGTCCACCTCGCCCCGGGTGGTGTAGAAGGTATCGGTCAGCAGTCGCCCACCACCGGTGGCCTGGCTCTGGGTCTGGCGTTGGCGCAACAGGCCGTCGTAGAGCGTGACCTGCTTCTTGTAGGCGCTGCCGGTCGGCAACAGGTTCTCCGTGGTGACCGCGGTCGGGCCGCCGCTCTTGCGCAGCAGGTAGGTGAACCGCACGCTGGGCGTCTGCGTCGCCTTGGCCCGACCGGGCAGCCAGACCGAGGTCAGCCGGCCCAACCCGTCGTAGCTGAGGTCGGTCACCGCGCCGTTCGGGTCGGTCGTGGTCGTGGGCAGATCCCAGGCCGGCTCCTTGACCGTGGTGACCTGGTTTCCGAGCGGATTGGTCACCAGGGTCTGGGTGACCAGGCCGCCGTTGGCCGTGGTGAAGGCGGTCGTGGTGGTAAAGCTGCGCGCGTCGGTCGCCGCCGTCACCCGGCCGTTGCTGTCATACACATTGGACGCTGTCCGCACGTACACCGGGGTCGAGCCGCTCCAGGCGCTCAGCTCCTCGGTCCGCACCGGGTTGCCTTTGGTAGGCGCGGCGCCGAAGGATGCCTCGCCGGAGTACGTGTCGTAGAACGTGCGCGAGCGGGACAGCACGGTCGCCGGTGCGGCCGGGTTGGCGGCCGCGGCACAAGCCACCGAAAGCT
>JBLNGJ010000156.1:0-2948 GCA_050264675.1 Micromonosporaceae bacterium | reverse complement strand
CACGTGGTCGAAGAAGCTGGACCACTTCACCGCCGATGCACGGCTACCACCTGTCCCCGGCATCGCACCCCGCCCTCGCAGTCGCGGTAGTTGCCGTTCGGGTACACCGCCTCGACCTTGGCCATGATGTCCGGGTCGTCGGTGTTGCCGATCCAGCGCCCGTCGATCCGCCGACACGGCTCACAGGTGCGCTTGTCGAGCATCTCCGAGGCGTACAGCGCGGCCGTCGGACCCGACAGCATGGTGTTGACCCGGCCGGTCATCTGCGCCGAGGACAACGAAGCCCCCAGCTGGTCGCGGACGAAGGTGTCCGACAGCGACTCCAGGTGTGTCCTGACCGCGGCTGACACGTCGTCGCCGGTGGTGGTCGGCGACCAGCGCCTCAGGGCTTCGCGGCCAGCCGAGTTGGTCAGACCCTCAGCGAGAAGTGCCGTGGTGACGGCGGCCAGCGCGGCGAAGGTGGCCGAATCGCTGGCCACGGGATCGACCCGTACGTCCTGCTCCGCCGCCTCCTGCACGTACTGTTGCGCGGCCGACAGCGCCATGTCGGTCATCGCCCGCGTCAAGGCCTCGGTTGCTTCGGAGACGCTGACGGTGATCGCGGCCAGGGCGGCGAGGTCGTTGGAGGTGATCGCCGAGCGGACCCGGTCGACGATCTCGTCCCGTTGGTGGGCGGTGATGTCCCCCCAGACCGCGATCAGGTCGTCGAGACGGCGTTCCCAGTCCCGCTGCACCGCCGACAGGTCGATGTCAGCCGGATCGATGGCGTTGCTAGGACCAGTACTGACGAAAGGGCCGCTCGTCACGCGCCTCGATGACCGTTCGCAGCAGCGCGGTCACGGCTTCGGCCGGGATCGCGTCGGCGCCATTGGCAGGTGGTGGCGGTGCGGGTGCAGGTTGCGGCGCCTCGAACTGCAGCGCTTCGGGCAGGTCGAGGGCTTTCTTCACGGACTCGGCCTTGGCGCCGGCGTCGATGTAGGTCTTGGCCGCGTTCGCCTTGCTCTCCCGCTCGGCGTTCGTTCTTTCAGGGTCGTCGGGGATCGGGGAGTCGTAGTCGAACTCCAGTCCTTTCGCGGTGGTGCCGAACAGCGGTAGGAAGTCGGCGTTGAGCATGCCCTTCCACCGCTCCAGCCGCTCCAGCGTCAGATACCGCGCGAACCAGTCCGCCGCCGCCACCGCACTTGCCCGGTTGACGTCGTCGATGTCGCCGAGGGCGAACTTGGAGATCCCGAACGCCTCGCGGATGAAGTCCCTGGAAAGAGTCCGCAGCTCGACGAACTGCATGTCCTTCTGGGTGTACTTCTTGTCGACCCACTTGCCCTGCTCCAGGACCGCGACCCTGTGGGCCTGGGCTATGCCCTGGTGCTGCTCGCGCCACCGTGAAGTCAGCTCGTTGAACTCGTCGTCGGTCAGCCGCTTGTCGACCTCGATGATCCCGCCGGGCTCGGCGCTGTTGAGGAAGAAGTTGCGGTTCCATTCCGCTGAATAGCGGCTCGAGTCCAGATCCACCAGGGCGGCCTGGACCGGGCCGAGTCCGCGGTACGGATCCAGCGGGTTGGGCATGCGCAGGAACAGCACCGAGTCGGTCCGAAGCGGGACCTGCTCGCCGTTGGGTCCGGTGTAGACGTAGCCGGACAGGTACTCCGTGGAGTGCGGGACCGGCGCCATCCGGTCCGGACGGACCGGCCAAAGCTCCAGCGGACCGGCCTTGGGGAAGCGGGGGTTGCCGGCGGCGACGATCCAGCCCTCGCCGGTCAGGTCGATGTGCTGCTGGCCGACCTCGACGAGCTCTTGGCGAGTCATGAAGGCATTGGGTCGGTTCCACACGTCCAACGCGGCGTGGGAGGTGACCTCCACCCGGTCGATCGGATTGGGGGCCTGCCGCCACAGCCGCCAGTTGACCTGGCTTGTCGCGTTGCTCGTCCGGTGGACGATCGAGAACAACGTCCCGACCGTCCCGTAGGCCTTCATCTGCGTCTCGGCGCCGTCGGGCTTGAGCCACGGCAGCGTGAACCCCTTGGGCACGAACGAGACCGGGGTGGAGTTGCGCAGGGTGTCAACCAGCCCGTGCAGGGTGGACCTCACTTGGCGAACCGCCACTCGGCCACGAAGCACGCCATGCCGGCCGATATCAGCCCGGCCAGCAGCGACACGGTGAACGCGGCACCGACGAAGCAGCCCAGCCCGGCCACCGGGAGGGTGTAGGGGCGGGCCTTGCGAAGAAGGTTGCCCACCGCCACCCTCGCTGTACGCGCGCGCGGGCGCACCCACTGGTGCGCGTACTCCCAGGTCGTCACGTCACCGCTCTTTCCCGGAAATCGACAGGCTCTCCTGAAGTTCGAAGGCGGCGTCGTTGCCCGCCTCGCCGGCGAAGGTGGTCTCTTTCCCGTTGCGCCAGGTCACCTTGACCCCGTCGCGGGTCGGGTCCGGTCCGGCGGGGGCCACCGAGACCCCGGACGAGGTGAACGATTGCTTCTCGCCGCTGTAGACCGCGAACACCCCGTCGCCGAGGTCTCTGGCCTCACGCTTGGTGAGCTCCTGGATGACCTCACGCTGCTTGGTTCCACGGCTGTCGTCAGCGATGTGCAGGAACGGGCCCTTCTGGGTCTGAACGACTGCGATCGGCCGTCCATCCACCGTGTCGTGAACGCTCTCGCTGGTGACCGGCCCGTACTTCGCCCGGTACGCCTCGCTGAACTTCGGTTCACCGGTTTCCAGGTCCACGTCGTTCTCGGTGTAGGAAACGCCGTTAGGGTCGCGGCCGTATCCCTCGTCGCCTTCGTCGACCTCACCGACACCGGGGTCGTCATCATCGGACCCACCAGAGGCGAACTGCCCGTCGGGATCGCGCTTGTACTCGCGGTTCAGGACATCCTCGATCGGCACCCACCGACCCGAGACCATGACCCGCCCGGTCACAGGAATCTCACGCGGGGGCGGATGGCGTT
>JBLNGJ010000155.1:0-4415 GCA_050264675.1 Micromonosporaceae bacterium | reverse complement strand
GGCAGGAGACCATCAACGGCAACACCGTCGGCGGCGGCGTGTTCAAGTGGAACGGCTCGGTGTGGACCCAAGTCAACGGCACGGTGCCGAACAATCTGTCGAACCAGTCGGCCAGGCGCGTGCAGGCGCTGGCGATCGACTCGCGGCTGAATCCCCCCGTGGTGTACGCGGGCACCCAAGGCGAGGGCGTGTTCAAGTCGACCGACGGCGGCGTCCACTGGACCCGGACCGACAATCCCGCGAATCAGGGTTTTCGATCCGACTGCCTCGAGCAGCCGGAGATCCTGGCGCTGGCCGTCGACGAGACCATCCCGCTCGTTGGAACGGTCAGCGGAACGGACGGCGCGGTGCTGTACGCGGGCGCGGCGGGAGAGATCGGCAACACCGGCTGCGATCCGACGCCGGCGGGGGGAGGACACCAGGGCAAGGGGCCCGGCTTCTTCCGGTACGTCCCCAATGGCATCCTGGGGTGCACCGAGGCGATCGGATGCTGGGACCGCCGGATGGCAGGGGCCTTCGAGGATCTGTTGCCGGCCACGGTCAGCGCCCAGGTGTGGTCCATCGCGCTCAAGACCGAAGCGGCCCCGCCCCCGCAGAGCGGCCTCATCTCACGCATCTTCATCGGCACGGACGTCGGCGTGTTCACGAGCAATGACAGCGCCGGAAACTGGGACGGCGTCCCGAACATCAATCTCCCCGATGGCCTGATCGGGTTGCCCATCCGGGCGCTGGGCATCGACCCGAATGCCAGCTGCTCGGGGGACACCGTCAGGCTCTTCGCCGGGTCTGCCGGCCGCGGCATGTTCTCTCGCTGTCCGAACTCCCCGGTCGGGAACCATGCGTGGACCGCCACCAATGGCGGCCTGACGGCGATTCGCGCCCTGTCGGTCGCGGTGGCCAGCCGCAGCGACGCCAGCTCGAAGATCTACGCGGGGCTGTCCGGCGGCGGGGTAATCTCGAGCGTCGACGGCGGGACGACCTGGCAGAGCACGGGCGAGAGCGAGCTCACGGTCCGAGGCCTCGCCCCGGACCCCGGCATCGCCGACACCGTCTATGCCGCCACCGGCAAGGGTGTCATCAAGACGGCGAACGGCGGCGCCACGTGGACGCCGGCGAGCGCCGGATTGCCGCTGGAGTGCAACTTCTCGGACCCGGCCGCCCAGCAGAGGTGCCTCATCAAGCAGGACCCCAACGACCCGAACCCTCCGCGGACGGTGCGCTCGATCCTGGTCGATCCCGCCGACACCGGCGTGGTCTTCGCGGCGGTGGGCGGCATCCACGCGAGCGTCGACGGCGGAGCGACGTGGACGCCCCGCAACGGCGACCTGCCCGACCTCGTGAAGTGCGGGTCCTCGTGTCCGGGGAACGGCATCGTGTCGGCCTTCGCGGTCGACCACCACGCACCGGGCGGCGATCCTGGTTGGGGCACCCTGTACCTGGGGGCGGACGGATCCGATTTCCTGCTGGCCAACCAGGGCCAGGGGGTATTCCGGAGCACTGACGGCGGCGTGACGTGGACGGCGGTGAACACAAATATAGCTGCGACGGACCGGTTCATCACGGCCCTCGCGCTCGATCCGCTGCCGCAGGGCGGAGCCTCGGTGAGGCTCTACGCCGGGACGACGACGGGCAAGGTGTACAGGACCGACAACGGCGTGAACTGGCTCCCCCTGAGCAACAACCTTCCCGGCAATGCCGTGAAGGCGCTGGCGATCGAGATGGCCGATCCCCGGGTGATCTATGCGGCGCTGGACGGTGGCGGCGTGTACGTGAGCCCCGACGAGGGCTTCACCTGGACGGCGCTCACCAGCGGCCTCTCGTCGCTGGCGCTGAACGTGGTCGGGCTGGCCGTCGACAGCACGCAGGACCCGCATGCCCTGTACGCCGCCACCCTGGGAGGCGGAATGCACGACTTCCAGGTAGAGCCTCCCTCGCACCCGTTCGTCTTCATCAACGACCCGCCCGGGCCGTATCCTCAGCAGGCCGCTGCGTCGCCCATCGAGGTGAGCGGCACGCTGGCGGTTGGCCCCGTCCCCGTGAGCAAGGTCATCTGGTCCACCAACCGGGGCCATGCCGGGCTGGCCTCGGGCACCACTCCCTGGACCGCCTCGGTGCTGCTCGAGCCTGGGCTGAACGCCATCACGGTGACGGCCGTCGACACCGCCTCGAGCGAGGGCAGTTCGTCGCTGACGGTGATGCTGCCGTACCCGGTGCCGCAGATCTTCGTGAGTCCCCTGTCGATCCCGTTCGGCACCGTGCCGGTGGGCTCGCCGACCGCCGTGCAGAACGTCACGGTGCGCAACGACGGGACGGCGGACTTGATCCTGGGCACGGTCACGCTCGGCGGCGCCAATGCCAATCAGTTCAAGAAGCCGGTCGCCAAGGATCTCTGCTCGGGTCAGACGCTGGCGCCGGCCGCGACGTGTACGGTGGGAGTCAAGTTCAAGGCGAAGAATGGTGGCGCACAAAGTGCCACCCTCGTGATCCCCTCGAATGACCCGAACGAGCCCACGGTGACAGTGGCGCTCAGCGGCACGGCGAATGGGCCGGAGATCTCCGTGACCCCCACGTCGCTTGATTTCGGGACCGTGGCGGTTGGCACTGTGACATCCCTCCAGGCCGTGACCGTGGGGAACGACGGCACGACGGGTCTGGTTCTCGGGAGCGTCACACTCGGTGGCGCGAACCCCGGCGAGTTCAAGAAGCCCGCGGGCAATGATTTCTGCTCGGGCGTGACGCTGGCGCCGGGCGCGACGTGCACCGTGTCGGTCAAGTTCAGGCCGGCGAGCGCCGGCCCGAAAAGCGCCACGCTCGTGATCCCGTCGGACGACCTCAACGAGTCCTCAGTCACGGTGCTGCTCGGCGGGACGGGACAGTGAGCGCTCGCCGACACTACGGGGTGAACGTGTACTTGTAGAGCGCGCCGTCGTTGAACGACAAAACGTAGATGTTGCCGTCGGATCCGTTCCGGAACGCGACCGGCGCGTCGAGCGTCGCGAACAACAGCGGCGGGCTCGTCGGCCGGTTCGCCGCGTCCATCGTGAGCGCGTGGATCCAGCCCGCCTCGAAATCTCCGTAGAAGTAGGCGCCCGCGTATGGCGCGGGGTAGTTCGTGCCGTTCTCGGCGAAGGCGCCGGCCATGATGGCGGCGCCCTTCTCGCCGGCCCCCGCATGGTTGTAGAAGTGAATCGGATACTGATACTGCGACGGATAGGTCAGCGGGCTCGGAACGCAAGTGGGGCTCGGCCTGAACAGACACGGGCCCTCGACGACGTCCCATCCGTAGTTGCCGTTCGGGACGAGCGTGTCCAGTTCTTCCCACGTGCTCTGCCCCACGTCCCCGATCAGGATGCTGCCATTCGACTGGCGAACGGACAGGCGGAACGGGTTGCGCAGGCCGTACGCGTAGATCTCCTTGCACGGGCCGGTTCCCGGCGGCACGACGCCGGGCTTCGCGCACCGCCGCGCATCGGCGGCGTGCCTGTACGGGTTCTCGGCCGGCGCCTTGCCATTGGTCGGTTTCACCCGCAGGATCTTGCCGCGCAGCGTGTCCAGCGTGAGCGCGTCGGAATGGAACGTCCCGCCGTCCCCGACCGCGACGTACAGATACCCGTCGGGGCCGAACTGGATGTCGCCGCCATTGTGGTTGCCGTTGTCCGACGGGATGTTGTCCAGGAGGACGGTCTCGGCGGTCCCGATGCCCCCAGCGGTCGTGAACCGCGACACGCGATTGCTGGGCGAGCCGCTGTAACCGAGCGCGCCCGGTCCGGTGGTGTAGTACACGTACACGAAGCCGTTCGTCGCGACATCCGGATCGACCGCGACGCCGAGCACGCCGCGCTCCGCCTGGGAGCTGATGCTGAGCGTGACGTAGGGCGTGGGGCGCAGCGTGCCATCCGGGCGCACGAACTGCACCTTGCCGCTCTCCTTCTCCGCCACCAGGATCTTGCCGCCCTTGAAGGCGAATGCCGTCGGCTGGTTCAGCCCCGCGGCGACCGTGACCCGGTCGAACCCCGCTGGCTGGGCGTCCGTGTGGGAGAATGCCGCCAGCACGATTGCGGCGGCCGATACGGCGATGGCGGCGAGCGGCTGGTCGCGCATGGCATTCCGTTCAGGGAACATGAGCGTTCCTCTCAGTCCGGCCTTGGGACGATCCGAGGTCATCGCCGATCCTGCCACGTCCCGGGCTGGGTGGTGTCGGCGCCCTTCTTGATGGTCTTCCATGGTGTGCCCGGGACCCGAGGCTGCCGAGGTGCGCGTGTCGTCGCCGGTGGTCCGTGTTCAATCCCCGAACGCGTACCCTTCGAGGTACCAGAATCGTCTCATCTGCTCTCGCACGCGCGCGATGTCGTCGTCCGTCCAGCCGGCAGATCGGCGTGTCTTCTGAGGCGATTTCCACACGAGGGCGGCGCAGT
>JBLNGJ010000154.1:0-2964 GCA_050264675.1 Micromonosporaceae bacterium | reverse complement strand
GCCGTGGTTGCGGACGACCCGGTCGGTCAGCGCTGGCGCGCCACACACGTCGAGCACGGCGAGCGCGAGCTCGGGGCTGAGGTCGTCGGGCAGCACCGCCGCGATCGACCGGGCGAAGAGGATCGCGTGGCCCTGGGTGGGCACCTGCTCCGAGGCGCCGTCCCAGGCGCGCAGGCCGTCGGTGATGGCGAGCGGGGTCAGGGTCAGCGAGACCAGGCTGGCCACCCGGTCGCCCGGCTTGAGCCCGAGCGGCGAGTCCGGCCCGACCTCGTCCACCGTGCCGATGAGCATCCCGCCGGAGCCGGTGACCGGGTTATGCATCTTGCCGCGGTCGGTGACGATCTGCAGGACCTCGGTGCGGACGGCCGCCCCGTCGCCACCATGCTTGGTCGCCAGCTGACGGAAGCTCGCCGCGTCCAGGTTCAGTCGCTCCACGCGCAGCCGAACCTCGTTTGCGGCGATTTGGGGGGAGTTATCCAGGCGAAGCGCCGCCTGCGGCAGCACGCCGTGCGGCTCCCGCACACGGTGCAGCCCGACGGGTGATGCAGCTGACATGCGTGAATACTCCCTGGTCGCAACAGTATGTCCGCGTCCACACCGGGCAGGGCGGCCAATTCTCCGGCAGAATAGTTTCAGCACCGGATATCTTCCACTACCATCTGCGAGGCCGGCCGACCGGGCCGAAGCGTGAAGGAGGTCGGTCGTGACCCAGGTCGTGACCCAGACGGCAGACCAGCCGTATGACTACCAACGCCATGAGCTGGTCGAACCTGACTGGACCCGGCTGCCGGGCTGGCGCCAGGTGACCCGGGAGCAGTGGGAGTCGGCCCAGTGGCAGCGGGTCAACTGCGTCAAGAACCCCCGGCAGCTGCGGGCCGTGCTGGGTGACCTCGCCGACGACCGGTTCTACGACGACCTCGAGACCGATCAGCGCACGCTCGCGACCATGTCCATGCTGCTGCCCCCACAGATGATCAACACGATGGCGCCGCGGCTGACGGCCACCGCCGCCGGTTCCTGGACCGAGGCGCTCTACGCCGACCCGGTGCGCCGCTACATGCTCCCGGTCGCCTCCGACCGGCGTACCGATTTCGCCTCCCACCCGCACGCGAGCCGCGACTCGCTGCACGAGCACGACATGTGGGTGGCCGAGGGGCTCACCCACCGCTACCCGACCAAGGTGCTCGCCGAGCTGCTCTCGACCTGCCCGCAGTACTGCGGCCACTGCACCCGGATGGACCTGGTCGGCAACTCCACCCCGGTCATCGACAAGCTTAAGTTGACCCTTAAGCCGGTGCAGCGCTACGACGCCCACATCGAGTACCTGCGCGCCCATCCGGCCGTGCGCGACGTGGTCGTCTCCGGGGGCGACGTGGCCAACGTGCCGTGGCGCAACCTCGAGTCCTACCTCATGCGCCTGCTCGACATCGACACCATCCGCGACATCCGGCTCGCCACCAAGGCACTGATGGCCATGCCGCAGCACTGGCTCGCCCCCGACGTCGTGGAGGGGCTGGAGCGGGTGGGTCGCACGGCCGCGCGGCGTGGGGTCAACCTCGCCATCCACACCCACGTCAACCACGCCAACTCGGTGACCCCGCTGGTCGCCCAGGCCGCCAAGACCGCGCTCGACGTGGGCGTGCGCGACGTGCGCAACCAGGGCGTGCTCATGCGTGGCGTCAACGACACCGCGGCCGACCTGCTGGAGCTGTGCTTCGCGCTACAGGGCGAGGCCGGCATCCTGCCGTACTACTTCTACATGTGCGACATGATCCCCAACGCCGAGCACTGGCGGGTCGCCGTCTGGCAGGCCCAGCAGCTGCAGCACGACATCATGGGCTACCTGCCCGGGTACGCCACGCCGCGCATCGTCTGCGACGTGCCGTTCGTGGGCAAGCGGTGGGTGCACATGGTCACCGAGTACGACCGCGAGCACGGCATCTCGTACTGGACGAAGAACTACCGCACCTCGATCGAGGGCGCCGACACCGAGGCGCTGGCGAAGCGGTACGCCTACTACGACCCGATCGACACGCTGCCCGAGTCGGGGCGGCAGTGGTGGCGCAAGCAGCTCACGACCCAGGCGTAGGCGCCAGCTCAGCCATCGGCACCAGGTCACCCACGCACCAGTTGTCCGGGTCGACCTCCACCCGCCAGCCCGGCGGGCACAGATTCCACCGCTCACCCGCCCGGCTGACCCGGGCCGGGCCGGCGAAACTCACGCCGGTCATCGACGTGCCCGGGTGGCAGGTGGCGCCGCGGAACCCGGCCGAGCCGGCGAACCGGGCGCCGTGGAAGTTCGCCGGCGCGCGGAGCGTGGCCCCGCCGAACCAGGCGTGCCCGGCGAAAACCGTGCCGGCGAAGCTGGCCGGGGCGGCGAACGTCGCCGCACCGAACCAGGCGTCGCCGCGGAAGGTGGCGCCGTCGAAGCGCGCCGGGCCGGCGAAGACCGCCCGCTCCAGCCAGGCGTTGCCGTGCCAACGGCTGCCCCGCAAGCTCACCTCGGCGCCGAAGAACGCGTCACGCAGCCAGGCCGAACCGTAGAACTCGGCCCGGTCCAACCGCGCCGGAGCGTCCAGGCGGCAGGCGGAGAGGTCGAAGTCGACCAGGGCCGCCCCGGTCAGGTCGAGCCCGGCGGCCGGCCGGACCGGGTTGGCCGCATGCAGCTGCTGCGCCAACACCCGCTGGGCCACCAGGCGCACCTGCAGCTCGTCGGCGTGGACCGGGTCGAGCACCGGGCAGGGCATGCGCAGGTACGCACAGACCAGCTCCAGCGTCGCCGCTCGCTGCCCAGGAAACTGCTGGGCCAACAGGCCGAGCCCGTAGAGGCCGCCCACCCGCACCGGCGCCCGGTCGCTGCCGAGCTGGTCGACGGCCTTCTGGAAGAGATCGGTGAACGGCCGCACGTCGCGGGGTGGCATGGGCGTTATCGTGCCGTATACGTACGCGTGGCGCCGCCGGCCG
>JBLNGJ010000153.1:0-3830 GCA_050264675.1 Micromonosporaceae bacterium | reverse complement strand
CGTACGGGAAGCTTGGAGCCGAGTTGGTCAAGGAGGTCGCGAAGAAGACCGACGATGTGGCCGGCGACGGCACCACGACAGCGACAGTCCTGGCCCAGGCGCTGGTTCGCGAGGGGCTGCGCAACGTCACCGCGGGGGCGAACCCGATGGCGCTCAAGCGCGGCATCGAGCAGGCCGTGGAGGCCATCTCCGAGCAGCTGCTCGGCATGGCCAAGGACATCGAGACCAAGGAGCAGATCGCTTCCACCGCCTCCATCTCCGCCGCTGACACCCAGGTCGGCGAGATCATCGCCGAGGCCATGGACAAGGTCGGCAAGGAAGGCGTCATCACCGTCGAGGAGAGCAACACCTTCGGGCTCGACCTCGAGCTCACCGAGGGTATGCGCTTCGACAAGGGCTACATCTCGGCCTACTTCGTCACCGACGCCGAGCGCATGGAGACGGTTCTCGAGGACCCCTACATCCTCATCGCGAACCAGAAGGTCTCCAACGTCAAGGACATGCTGCCGCTCCTCGAGAAGGTCATGCAGTCCGGCAAGCCGCTGCTGATCCTCGCCGAGGACGTCGACGGCGAGGCGCTGTCCACGCTGGTCGTCAACAAGATCCGCGGCACCTTCAAGTCGGCCGCCGTCAAGGCTCCCGGCTTCGGCGACCGTCGCAAGGCCATGCTGCAGGACATCGCGATCCTCACCGGTGGCCAGGTCATCAGCGAGGAAGTCGGCCTCAAGCTCGACAGCATCGGCCTGGACATGCTGGGCCGGGCCCGCAAGGTCGTGGTGACCAAGGACGAGACCACGATCGTCGACGGTTCCGGTGACGCCGAGCAGATCTCCGGCCGGGTGAACCAGATCCGCGCCGAGATCGAGAAGAGCGACTCGGACTACGACCGGGAGAAGCTGCAGGAGCGCCTGGCCAAGCTCGCCGGCGGTGTCGCCGTCATCAAGATCGGTGCGGCCACCGAGGTGGAGCTCAAGGAGCGCAAGCACCGGGTCGAGGACGCGGTGCGGGCGGCGAAGGCCGGCGTCGAGGAGGGCATGGTCTCCGGCGGTGGCGTGGCGCTGGTGCAGGCCGGCAAGACCGCCTTCGACAAGCTGGACCTGACCGGCGATGAGGCCACCGGTGTCCAGATCGTTCGGCTCGCGCTCGAGGCGCCGCTGCGGCAGATCGCCGTCAACGCCGGCCTCGAGGGTGGCGTCGTGGTCGAGAAGGTGCGCGGTCTCAAGCCCGGGCACGGCCTGGACGCGGCCACCGGCGAGTACGTCGACATGCTCTCGGCCGGCATCATCGACCCGGCCAAGGTGACCCGGTCGGCGCTGCAGAACGCGGCCTCGATCGCGGCCCTGTTCCTCACCACCGAGGCTGTGGTGGCGGAAAAGCCGGAGAAGGAGAAGGCTCCCGCCGGTGCGCCCGGCGGCGGCGACATGGATTTCTGATCCGTACCACACCCATCGCGCGCCATCAGGCGCCGGAGGGCAAGGTCGGTGGGGCGGGCCGCGACGCACGGCCCGCCCCACGTCGCTGTGCACCGGGTAGCGTGGCCGTTCATGGAAGACACGGAGCGGATCCGCGCCCTGCTGCGTCAGGCCCCAGTGATCGACGGCCACAACGACCTGCCCTGGGCCCTGCGCGAGCTGGTTGGCGGTGACCTCGACCGCATCGATCTCACCGCGGACACCAGTGGCGCGGGTCTGCACACCGATCTGCCCCGGCTGCGTGCCGGCGGCGTCGGCGCCCAGTTCTGGTCGGTCTACGTCTCGCAGCACAACGCCGGTGAGACCGCCGTGACCACGACCCTGCAGCAGGTGGACGCGGTTCACCGCCTCGTCGCGCGGTTCCCGGACCACCTCGCCCTGGCCACCACGGCCGATGACGTCGAGCAGGCTCACGCCGGCGGGCGCATCGCGTCGCTGCTCGGGCTCGAAGGTGGACACTCGATCGCCAGCTCGCTCGCCGTCCTGCGGACGATGCACGCCCTCGGTGTGCGCTACCTGACGCTGACCCACTTCCGCAACACCCCGTGGGCCGACAGCGCCACCGACGAGCCCGGTGTCGGCGGGCTCTCCGCGTTCGGGCGCGAGGTGGTGCGGGAGTGCAACCGGCTCGGCGTGCTCGTCGACCTCTCCCACGTCGCCGCGACCACGATGCACGCGGCGCTGGATGTGACCTCGGCGCCGGCGTTCTTCTCCCACTCCAGCGCGCGGGCGCTCTGTGACCATCCGCGCAACGTTGCCGACGACGTGCTGGCCCGGGTCGCCGCCACCAACGGCGTGTGCATGGTGACGTTCGTGCCCGGCTTCCTTACCGAAGGCTGCCGGGAGTGGCTCGGGCGGTTCATGGCTGAGGCCGACCGGACGGTGGTGCCGGCGGCCGACGGCGCGGGTGAGGACGAGGCGGCCCGAAGCGCGGCCCGGGCGGCCTGGCTCGCCGCCAACCCGCGGCCGCCGTGCGACGTGCGGGACGTGGCCGACCACGTCGAGCACGTGCGCGAGGTCGCCGGCGTCGACCACGTCGGGCTCGGCGGCGACTTCGACGGCGTGGGGGCCACGCCGGACGGCCTGACCGGCGTGGACGGTTACCCGACGCTGCTCGCCGTGCTGGCCGAGCGCGGCTGGTCCGATGTGGACCTCGCCAAGCTCACCTGGCACAACGCGTTGCGGGTGCTCCGCGACACCGAGGCGGTGGCCCGGGCTCAGCGCGACCGCGGCCCGTCCATGGCCCGGATCGACGAGCTCGACGGGGTGCCCGCCGAGACGGGCTGATCCGACCGCCGGTCAACCCGGCCGGGTCATCGCCAGCACGTCCAGCGCCGCGTCCAACTGCGCCTCGGTGAGGCGACCGGCGTCGACGTGCCCACGCTCGAGCACGACCGCCCGGATCGACTTGCCCTCGGCCAGGGCCTGCTTGGCCACCGCGGCCGCTTCGTCGTAGCCGAGGTAGCGGTTGAGCGGGGTCACGATCGAGGGCGAGCCTTCCGCGTACGCGGAACAGATGTCCACATTGGCGCTCAGCCCGGCCACGCATCGGTCGGCGAGCAGCCGGCTGGCCGCGGCCAGCAGCCGGATCGACTCGAGCACGTTGCGCGCCATCACCGGCAGCATCACGTTCAGCTCGAAGTCGCCCTGCGAACCGGAGAACGCGACCGCGGCGTCGTTACCGACGACCTGGGCGCAGACCTGACGAACCGACTCGCACACCACCGGGTTCACCTTGCCCGGCATGATGCTCGAGCCCGGCTGCAGATCGGGCAGGTGCAGCTCGCGCAGGCCGGCCCGCGGCCCCGAGCCCATCCAACGGATGTCATTGGCGATCTTGTAGAGCCCGACCGCGATGGTGCGCAGCTGACCGCTCGTCTCGACCAGCGCGTCGCGGGCGCCCTGGGCCTCGAAATGGTTGCGCGCCTCGGCCAACGGCAGGCCGGTCTCGTGCCGCAGCCGGTCGATGACCATGCTGGCGAAACCCGCCGGCATGTTGATGCCGGTGCCGACCGCGGTGCCGCCCAGCGGCAGCTCGGCCAGGCGCGGCAGGGCCGAGTGCAGCCGCTCGATGCCCAGCCGCATCTGCGCCCCGTACCCGTGAAACTCCTGTCCGAGCGTGACCGGAGTGGCGTCCATGAGGTGGGTACGGCCCGACTTGACCACGCTGTCGAACTCGGTGCCCTTGGCGTCCAGAGTGGACATCAGATGGGCCAGGGCCGGGATGAGGTCGTGGCTGACCAGTTCGGTCGCGGCGAGATGGATCGAGGACGGGAAGACGTCGTTGGACGACTGGGAGGCGTTCACGTGGTCGTTGGGGTGCACCATCCGCCCGTCCAGCCGGCGCGCGGCCAGTGC
>JBLNGJ010000152.1:0-2904 GCA_050264675.1 Micromonosporaceae bacterium | reverse complement strand
CTTGTCCTTCTGGATCTGATGCTGCCGGGCATGTCCGGCCTCGATGTCTGTCGCGCGATCCGGTCCGAATCCGGCGTGCCGATCGTGATGCTGACCGCCAAGAGCGACACCGTGGACGTGGTGCTCGGCCTGGAGTCCGGGGCCGACGACTACGTGGTCAAGCCGTTCAAGCCCAAGGAGCTGGTGGCCCGCATGCGGGCCCGGCTGCGCCGCGGCGAGGACGTGGCCCCGGAGATGCTCACCATCGGCCCCGGCGGCAACCAGATCACGATTGACGTGCCGGCGCACACGGTGATGCGCAACGGCGATGAGGTCAAGCTCACCCCGCTCGAGTTCGACCTGCTGGTGGCGCTGGCGCGCAAGCCACGTCAGGTCTTCACCCGGGAGGTGCTGCTCGAGCAGGTCTGGGGCTATCGCCATGCGGCCGACACCCGGCTGGTGAACGTGCACGTGCAGCGACTGCGAGCGAAGATCGAGCCAGATCCCGAGCGACCGGAGGTGATCCTCACCGTGCGTGGTGTCGGTTACAAGGCGGGAACGGCCTGACGGCCGGGCAGCATGCTTCGACCCCCCCGACCCGCGAATCTCCTGGCCAGCGTCGAGCTGGCCTGGCGCCGGTCGCTGCAGGTGCGCATCGTCACGTTCACGCTGGTGATCTCCGGTGCCCTCGTCGTCATGTTCGGCCTGCTCGTGGGCTACATGATCACCGACGGCACGGTCCGGGCGAAGACCGAGCGCTCGCAGAAGCTGGCCACCGCCGGCAGCGAGTACGCGGTCAGCCAGCTCGGCAGCCTCATCTCCGACTCACGGGAGACCTCGGCGAGTGTGAACGTGCAGACCGTCCTCTCCGAGCTGGGCCGCCGCGGTGAGGGCAGCGACGTCGATGTGGCGATCATCCCGGCCGACCCGTTCTCGGTGCTGCCGGGCCAGTCCTTTCCCCACGAGCGCGCCTACCTGCAGGTGCCGGCGGCGTTGAAGGAGGCGGTCCGGCAGGGTTCGCACGGCAGCTTCGTCAACCAGCGGCTCAACCTCGACGTCGACGGCACCGGGCCCCGGCTGTATCTGGTCTTCGGCCGCCAGTTGGAGCAGCGCTGGGGCAACGTGCAGCTCTACTACTTCTACCCGCTCGACGACGAGGTCCGGCAGGCGACGCTGGTGCGCAACACGATCGCGATCACTGGCTTCTCGCTCGTGATCATGATGGCGCTCGTGGCCGGTCTGGTCACCCGGATGGTGGTCCGGCCGGTCCGGCTGGCCGCCCGTACCGCGCAGCGGCTCTCCAACGGCCTGCTCGACCAACGCATGGAGGTCAAGGGCGAGGACGATCTGGCCGCGCTGGCCGCCTCGTTCAACCAGATGGCGGAGAACCTGCAACGGCACATCCTGCGCCTGGAGGAGATGTCGCGGCTGCAGCGCCGGTTCACCTCCGACGTCTCGCACGAGCTGCGCACCCCGCTGACCACGGTGCGGATGGCAGCCGACGTCCTGTTCAGCAACCGGGAGCGGTTCGAACCGCCGGTGGCCCGCAGCGCCGAGTTGTTGCAGGCCGAGCTCGACCGCCTCGGTGACCTGCTCACCGAGCTGCTGGAGATCAGTCGCTTCGACGCCGGCTTCGCCATGCTCGACGCCGAGCCGACCAACCTGGTGCCACTGGTGCGCCGGGCGGTGGATCGGCTTTCGCCGCTGGCTGAGCGCGCCGGAGTGCCGGTCGAAGTCGACGTGCCGAGCGAGCCGGTGGTGGCCGAAGTGGACGTGCGCCGGGTGGAGCGGATCCTGCGCAACCTCATCGGTAACGCGGTCGAGCATGGCGAGGGCAAGCCGGTTCGGGTACGCCTGGCGGCGAGCGAGGGCGTGGTGGCATTGACCGTGCGCGACTACGGCGTCGGGCTGCGCGCGGGTGAGGAGAAGCTGGTGTTCAACCGGTTCTGGCGGGCCGACCCGTCCCGCGCCCGGCAGACCGGCGGAACCGGCCTCGGACTATCGATCAGCAGCGAGGACGCCCGCCTGCACGGCGGCTGGCTGGAGGCGTGGGGTCAGCCCGGGGAGGGCGCCCAGTTCCGGCTCACCCTGCCGGTGCGTTCAGGCGACCGGCTCACGTCCTCCCCGCTGCGGCTGGTGCCGGCCGACGCGCGCCTGGTCTCCATCGTCGCCGAGCCCGACCCGATCGATGTAGATGGCCTGTCGCCGATCGTCATCACGTCGGATAAGACCACTGTGGAGAGTACGCCGGCCGGGCCCGAGCCGGCCCGAGTCGGCGACGGGGGCCGCGATGAGTAACCGGACGCGGTGGACGGCGCTGGTGGCCGGGGCGGCTGTGCTCGCGGCCGTTGCCGGCTGCGGTATCGCGCCCACGTCACCGCAGCGCATCGACGACGGCCTCGTGGCCGAGCAGGCCCTCTCGGCCGAGACCCAGCAGATCCAGCCGCCGCCGCCGGTGCCCGGCACGCCGACCCAGACCGTCTCGCGGTACTTCGAGGCCGCGGTGGGCGGTGGCGAGGCGGCCGTGAAGAACGTGCAGGCCTACTTCACCCCAGCCGGGCGGGGCAAATGGACGCCGAGCCAGCAGCTGACGATCGTCCGCATTCTGCGCATCGACGAGGGCGCCCGATCCGGACGCACCGTTCCGGTGACCGCGCGCTACCAGCGCGTCGGGGTGCTCACCGACCAGGGCATCTTCGACGACATCGCCGACCAACCACAGTCGTTCACGTTCACCCTGGTGGCCGATCAGGACAACCCCAACCAGTGGCAGATCGACAGCGGCCCGCAGGGCCTGCTGCTCAGCGACTCGGCGCTGGACCACTACTACCGCCCGCGCCCGGTCTACTTCTGGGACGCCAACCACCAGTCGCTCGTGCCTGACCTGCGCTATGTCTCGCTGACGACGGCGCCGGTGAGCCGGCC
>JBLNGJ010000151.1:0-9296 GCA_050264675.1 Micromonosporaceae bacterium | reverse complement strand
CATCCAAGATCTGGGAGAGGAGAGGAGAGGAGAGGAGAGGAGAGGAGAGGAGAGGAGAGGAGAGCGGGCCGGCCAGGTCGGGTCAGGTGAGTGCGGAGTAGGCCAGCTGGCGCAGATGCGGTCGCAGCGGGTAGGTGCTCGACGGCATCAACTGGGTGAAGAACAGTGCGGTGAGCTCCTCGGCCGGGTCGACCCAGAACGCGGTGCTCGCCATTCCGCCCCAGTTGAACTCTCCAGCGCTGCTGGGCAGCCGGCTGGGCAGCGGGTCCACGACCACGGCGAAGCCCAGGCCGAAGCCCAGCCCGTCCAGCACGGTCTCGGCCAGGCCACCGGGGTTCAGCCGGGCCAGGTCGTGGCCACCGGGCAGGTGGTTGCGGGTCATCAGGGCGATCGTGCGTCGACCGAGCAGCCGTACCCCGTCGAGCTCGCCCTGGCGCAGCAGCATCTGGGTGAACCGGTGGTAGTCCGCGGCGGTGCTGATCAGGCCGCTGCCCCCGGAGACGAGCGTGGGTGGGGCCAGCGCGTAGCCGCCAAGCTCCTCGGCCGGCACGACCAGGCCGGTCTCGGGATGGGGCAGGTAGAGAGTTGCGAGGCGGTGCGCGTCCGGCTGGTCGACCCACCAGCGGGTCTGGGTCATCCCCAGCGGGCCGAGGATCCGCTCGGCGAAGAACTCCGGCAGGCTCTGCCCGGAGACCACCTCGACCAGCCGGCCCAGCACATCGGTGGCGATCGAATAGCCCCACGCCGTGCCCGGTTGGAACAGCAGCGGGAGCCGGGCCCACGCCTGGCAGGCGGCCGTGAGGTCGACGCCCTTCGGCGGATGCAGGTCGAAGCCGGCCGCGCGGTAGAGCGAGTCCACGACCGAGGTGCGCATGAACCCGTACGTCAGGCCGGCGGTGTGGGTCAGCAGATGCCAGATCCGGATCGGTTCGATCGCCGGCACGGTGTAGGGCTGCACCGCGGTGCCCTTGTCGAAGACGCGTACATCGGCGAACTCGGGCAACCACCGGCTGATCTCGTCGGTGAGCAGGAAGTGGCCCTCCTCCCACAGCATCATCGCGGCTACCGAGGTGATCGGCTTGGTCATGGAGTAGATGCGCCAGAGCGTGTCCGGCTCGACCGGGGCACCGCTCGCGCGGTCGCGTACGCCGTATGTCGTGGCGTGCACCACCCGTCCGGCTCGGGTGAGCACGATCTGCCAGCCAGCCAGGCGGCCGTCATCGACGTACCGCTGAAAATACGCGTCCAGCCGCTTCAGGCGGGCGGCGTCGAAGCCCGCCTGCGCCGGCTCCACCTCGGGCGCGATCGTCATCCGCGCAGCTTATCGGTCGGTCGATCCGACCGGTCAGGTGTGCGGGCGCACCAACGGGAAGAGCACGCCCTCGCGGATGGTCGTGCCGGTGAGCATCATCAGCAGGCGGTCCACGCCGAGGCCGAGCCCACCCGCGGGCGGCATCGCGTACTCCAGCGCGGTCAGGAAGTCCTCGTCGACCTCCATCGCCTCCGGGTCGCCACCCGCCGCCAGCCGGGCCTGGGCGGTCAGCCGCTCGCGCTGCTCGAGCGGGTCGTTCAGCTCGGTGTACGCGGTGCCCAGCTCAGTGCCGAACGCGACCAGGTCCCAGCGCTCGGCCAGCCGGGCGTCGCCGCGGTGGCGCCGGGTCAGCGGCGAGACATCGGCCGGGAAGTCCCGATAGAACGTCGGCTCTACCGTGCGCCCCTCGACGAGCTGCTCATAGAGCTCGAGCACCAGCTGACCGGCGGTCCCCGCCGGATCGAAGCGCACCCGGGCGGGGTCGGCGAGGCGGGCCAGCTGCGAGGCCGGGGTCTGGCTGTCCACCGCCTCGCCGAGCGCCGCGGAGACCGCCTCATGCACGCCGCGCACCGGCCAGTCACCGCTGAGGTCGACTTCGTGCCCGGTGCCGTCGGACCCGAGCCGGCGGGCCACCGGCGCGCCGAACGCCCGGATCGCCGCGTGCTGGATCAGCGCCTGGGCCAGGGCTCGCATGCCGTCGTAGTCGATGTAGGTCTGGTACGCCTCGAGCATGGTGAACTCGGGGTTGTGGGTGGAGTCCACACCCTCGTTGCGGAAGCAGCGGTTGAGCTCGAAGACCCGCTCCTCGCCGCCGACGAGCAGCCGTTTGAGGTAGAGCTCGGGCGCGATCCGCAGGTACAGTCGCAGGTCGTAGGCGTTGCTGTGGGTCAGGAACGGCCGGGCGTTGGCGCCGCCGTGCACCCGTTGCAGCATCGGGGTCTCCACCTCGACGAAGTCCCGGGCGGTGAGGAACTCCCGCACCGCGGCGACGATCTGGCTGCGCACCCGCAACATCCGGCGGGCGGCCGGGTTGGTGATGAGGTCGACCGCACGAAGTCGCACCCGCGTTTCCGGGTCGTGCAGGCCGCGGTGCTTGTCTGGCAACGGGCGCAGGCACTTCGCAGTGAGCGTCCACTCGCGAGCGTCGACGGAGAGCTCACCCTTGCGGCTGGCGACGACCTCGCCGCGGACGCCGACGTGATCGCCGAGGTCGATATCACGCGACCACCGGTGCAGCGCCGCCTCGCCCACCCGCTCGGCGCTCAGCATGACCTGGAGCCGTCCGGTGCCATCCTGGACGGTGGCGAACCACAGGCGGCCGGCACTGCGGTTGAGCATCACCCGGCCGGCCACCGCCACCTCCACCCCGGTGCGGGAGCCGGGGGCGAGGCCGGCGTAGCCAGCCCGGATCTCACCGATCGTCGTGGTGCGGGCGAAGCCGACCGGGTACGGGTCGACACCGTCGGCCCGCAGCCGGTCGAGCTTGCGCCGGCGCACGCGCATCTGCTCGGGCCAGTCCGCTTCGCCGGCGTCGCCGGTGCCGGCCGCAATGGTGGCAACGGTCGCCGGGCGGGCCGCGGGCAGCGGCTCGGCGGCCGAAACCGGTTGCACCGCCCCGGGCGCGGCCGAGGCTGCGCGTCCGCGCCGCAGCAGACCGACCAGCGTCGGCACCGTGACGAACCCCTCGGCGATGCCCATGGCCACGCTGATCCGGGCCAGGTCGCGCGGGCGACGGAAGCAGAGCAGCCGAGGCTCCCAGTCGGGGCGGTACTTGGCGTTGGACCGGTAGAGCGACTCCAGCTGCCACCACCGGCTGACGAAGAGCAGCACCGAGCGGCAGAGCCGGATCACCGGCCCAGCGCCGATCCGCCCGCCCTCCTCGAAGACCTCGCGGAACATGGCGAAGTTGAGCGAGATCCGCGCCACGGCCAACCGCCGGGCCGCGGCGATCAGCTGCACCACCATGAACTCGACCAGACCGTTGTCGGAGTCGCGGTCGCGGCGCATCAGGTCCAGCGAGAGCCCCGACCGCCCCCAGGGCACGAACGAGAGCAGCGCCCGCAGCTCACCGGCCGCGTCGAGCGCTTCGACCAGCACGCACTGTCCGTCGGCCGGGTCGCCGAGGCGACCAAGGGCCATCGAGAAGCCGCGTTCGTTGGCCGTATCCCGCCAGGCGTCCGCCCGGGCCAGCACTGCGGCCATCTCCTCCGGGCTCAGGTCGGCGTGGCGGCGGATGCGGCTGCGGTACCCGGCCTTCTCGATGCGGCGCACGGCCTGGCGTACCCCGCGCATCGCCCGGCCGTCCAGGCTGAACTCGGCGGTCTCCACGATCGCTTCGTCGCCGAGCTGCAGCGCGTCGAGTCCGGCCCGCTGGTAGGCCAGCGCACCCTCCTCGCTGGCGCCGAGCACGGCCGGGGTCCACGCGTATGCCTGTGCCTCCCGCAGCCAGGCCGTGATGGCTTGCGGCCAGGCCTCGGGGTCCCCGATCGGGTCGCCGCTGGCCAGGCTGGTGCCGAAGACAACCCGGTAGCTCACCGCTGCCTTACCGCTGGGCGAGAAGATGGCTGCCTTGTCCCGGCGGGTGGCGAAGTAGCCCAGCGAGTCCTGCTCGCCGTTCGCCGCGATCAGGTCGCGGATCTGCCGCTCCTGTTCCGGGCTCAGGTAGGCGTGGCTGCGGGTCGGCCGGAAGAGCACCCACGCCGCGGCCAGGAACGCCAAGCCGCCGAAGAGTCCGCACACAAACGTCACCGCTGCCGGCGGCCGACCCACGATGGCCAGTGACATGCCGGTGCCCAGCCCGCCGAGCACGTGGTTGACCGCCCAGGTGAGCCGGTCGCCGAACGTCGTCAGCGTGCCCGGGAACCACCACACCAGCAGCAGGGCGAGCGCGCTGGCCAGCACCAGCCCGGTGACCAGCGTGCCCAGCGCTCGCCAGCCGTTGCCCGGTTCGAGCCGGGCGGTGAACTCGCGCCGGGCGGCCAGTGTGGGCGCGAGCAGCACGAACAGGATGGCCGCGCTGATGAACACCGGCGGCTCGACGAAGCCGGCCACCAGCGAGCCGAGGAACGACGGTCCGAAGTAGAGCGCCACCACGATCCACCAGGACAGCCGGGTGCGCCGCCGCAGCGATGCGGCAACCAGGCCGAGAAACGCGGCGTAGGCGAGGTTGGGCCGGATCGGGATGGCCAGGTACGCGGCGGCCACCTGCACCGGCTCCGAACGGTCCCGCAGCAGCGGCACCAGGGCCAGTAGCGCACAGGTCCAGGCGGCAATGGCGAAGAGTGTCGCCAGCGTCGCCGGCACCCGGGTTAGCAGTGGGCGTTCGCGTCGCGGCGGGCCACTCGGCCGGCGTTGCGCGGCGGCCGGCGGTGAGGTGATGACGGCCATGCCCCACTGTGTCAGGTCGGCTCGGGCAGGGCCAGCTCCAGGCAGACCACGCCGCGCAGGTCGAGCCAGGCGCGGTCGGGCCCACGGACGACCCGCAGCAGGACCGCGTCGCAGCCCGGGCAACGGGCCACCAGGCCGGGGGCGTGGGTGTAGAGGCGAAGCGAGCCCACGGCCCCGGCGCGTCCACACGCGACGCAGCGCCCGGTCGCGGTGGTCACATCCACCGCGAGGATTTCGCGCAGCGGGCCAGCCAGCGCGTTGCCGTCGAGGAATTCGTCGGTCACTTTGCCCCCTCCGCTGAGGTGAGCGCGTCGTCGGTCATCTTGCCTCCTCCGCTGAGGTGAGCGCGTCGTCGGTCATCGGGCACCTCCGGTGGGTCCAAAGCGTTCGGTGCGGACGCGGCGCGGCTCGTGCCCGAGGGCAACCAAGATGTCGGCGACCGTCTCGACGAAGGCGGTGGGGCCGCAGACGAAGCAGGTTGGGGCGAACTCGGCCGGCCAGCCGTGACGCTGCAGGGTTGCCACGCCGAGCCGGCCGATCTCGCCGCGCCACCCGTCGGGCGCGCGTCGAGTGTAGACATAGGACACATCCAGGCCGGCGTCCGCGCGGACCCGTCGGGCGAGCTCGACCCGGGATCACCCGGACCGGATCAGAACACGGTGCGCTCGCCGGGACGGGGCAGACCCTCGGCGTACCCGGCCGCGGTCTGCACGCCCACGGTGGCGCGATCGCGGAACTGGTCGAGGTCCTGCGCGCCGGCGTAGGTGCAGGCGCTGCGCACGCCGGAGCAGATCGCGTCGATGATGTCCTCCACGCCGGGCCGGGCCGGGTCGAGGTACATGCGGGCGGTGGAGATGCCTTCCTCGAAGAGGGCGCGGCGGGCCCGTTCGTACGCGGACTGATCGGCGGTGCGGCTGCTGACCGCGCGAGCCGAGGCCATACCGAAGTTGTTCTTGTACGGCCGGCCGTCGGCGTCGCGCTGCAGGTCGCCGGGTGACTCGTGCGTGCCGGCGAACCACGATCCGATCATGACGTTGGACGCGCCGGCGGCGATGGCCAGGGCCACGTCGCGGGGGTGCCGCACGCCGCCGTCGGCCCAGACCCGGGCGCCGCGCTCGCGGGCCCGGGCGGCGCACTCGAGCACGGCCGAGAACTGGGGTCGGCCGACGGCGGTCATCATCCGGGTGGTGCACATCGCTCCGGGCCCGACGCCGACCTTGACGATGTCCGCGCCGGCCTCGACCAGATCGTCCACACCGGACGCGGTGACCACGTTGCCGGCCACGACCGGCACCGACGGGTGCAGCCGCCGGACCGTACGCAGGGCGGCCAGCATTCTCTCCTGGTGACCGTGCGCGGTGTCGAGCACCAGCACGTCGGCGCCGGCGGCGAGCAGCTTGTCGGCCCGCCCGGCGACGTCACCGGAGATGCCGATGGCCGCGCCGACTCGTAACCGCCCACCCGCGTCCACCGCCGGCCGGTAGAGCGTGGCCCGCAGCGCCCCCTTGCGGGTGAGCAGGCCGACCAGCTGGCCGTTGGCCGCGACGACGGGGGCGAGCCGGTGGTTGCCGGCCACCAGCCGATCGAAGGCGGCGTCAGGGGCGATGCGCTGCGGCAGGACCAGCAGCTCGGCCGACATGACCGAGCGCAGCTGGGCGAACCGGTCGACGTTGATGCAGTCGGCCTCGGTGACGACGCCGACCGGTCGGCCACCGTCGACCACCACGACCGCGCCGTGCGATCGTTTCGGCAACAACGCCAACGCATCCGAGACGGTCTCGTCCGGCCCGAGCGCCAGCGGCGTGTCGTAGACCGGGTCGCGGGACTTCACCCAGGAGATCACGTCAGCGACCACGTCGAGCGGGATATCCTGCGGAATGATGGCGAGCCCGCCGCGGCGGGCGACGGTCTCGGCCATCCGCCGGCCGGCCACCGCGGTCATGTTCGCCACCACGATCGGGATAGTGGTGCCACTGCGGTCGTCCGAGTCGAGGTCGACCGCGGCCCGCGACTCGACCGACGAGCGGCCCGGCACCAGGAAGACGTCGTCATAGGTCAGGTCGGGCCCGGGTGTTTCGGTGAGCATTCGCATCTGGAGAGTATCGGCCCGTCAGCTCCGGTAGGCTCAGCCCGTCGGCCGGGTCGGTCATCGGGGGAGACTGAATGAACGGCATACCCGGGCCGCGATCGATGGTGACGCGGCCGCTGCGGGTCGCCATGGTCGTGCCGCCCTGGTACGAGCTGCCACCGGCCGGTTACGGTGGGCTCGAGCAGGTCTGCGCCGCCCTGGTGGACGCGCTGGTGGCCCGAGGCCACTCCGTGACCCTCTTCGGCGCCGGCCGGAGCACCGGCACGCTGGCCCGGTTTGTGCCGACCGTGGCCCAGTTGCAGTACGAGCGCCTCGGCCAGACGCTGCCGGAGCTGCTGCATGTGGCCCGGGTCAATCGCCTCATCGGCGAGGGCGGCTTCGACGTGGTGCACGACCACACCGTGGTCGGCGCGCTGACGTCGGGCCCCCGCTCCATACCTACCATCGCGACTATCCACAGTAGTCCGACGGGCCAGCTCGGCGAGTGCCTGAGTCATGTTCCGCGGTCGGTCGCCCTGGTCGCGATCTCGGACGCGCAGCGGCGGCAGGGGGCCGGGCTGCCCTGGTTCGCCACCGTCTACAACGGACTCTCGGTGAACGGGTTGGCCAAGACCCGGCCGTCGACCGGACCGGTGCTGTGGCTGGCCCGGTTCAACCCGGAGAAGGGGCCCGACCTCGCCATCCGGGCCTGCGCGGAGGCGGGGCTGCCACTGGTGCTCGCGGGCAAGGTGCGCGAGCCGGAGGAGCACCGCTACCTGCGTGAGGTCATCGAGCCGATGGCCGGGCCCGACGTGGAGATCGTGGTCAACGGCGAGCGCCAGCGGACCGACCGATTGCTGGCCCGGGCGAGGTGCCTGCTGCTGCCGATCCGTTGGGAGGAGCCGTTCGGCATGGTGCTTATCGAGGCGATGGCCGTCGGCACTCCGGTGGTCGCGCTCAACCGGGGAGCCGTGCCCGAAATCGTCCGCGACGGGGTGACCGGGTTCATCTGCGACGAACCCGAACAGCTGCCGGCGGCCTTGCGCCGGGTCGACGAGCTGGATCCGGCCGCGTGCGCCGAGCACGTGCGGGCGAACTTTTCCGGCGAGCTCATGGCGAGCGGGTACGAGGCGGTCTACCAGCGCTGGGCGGCCCGTGCCGACCTCCGCCGCAGCCGGCTCGGCTGAGCCACCCTTCCCGGCGCCGGTGGCGTCAGGCACCATCGGCAGATGCCCACTCCCGCCCGCCCGCGCCCCAGCTACCCGCCCGCGCCGCGGCTGGACCTGGTCGAGGAGCTGCACGGGCGGCCGGTCGCCGACCCGTACCGCTGGCTCGAGGACGCCGCCGACCCGCGCACAGTGGCTTGGTCGGCGGCGCAGGACGCGCTCGTCGCCGAGTGCCGGGCAACCTGGACCGCCCGGCCGGCGCTGCGGGCCCGCCTGGCCGGGCTCTTCGGCGGCGAGGTCGGCCCGCCGGCGTGGCGGCACGGCCGGCCGTTCTACCTGCGCCGCGAGGCCCATCAGGAGCACGCGGTGTTGCTAACTGTCGACCCGGACGGTGCCGAGCGGGTACTCGTCGACCCGATGGTCCTCGACGGCAGCGGCACCACGACGTTCGACCAGTGGTTCCCCTCGTGGGAGGGCGACCGCCTGGCCTACCTGCTCTCGGCCGGCGGCACCGAGCGTTCCTCGCTGTGGGTGCTGGACGTGGCCACCGGCGCCACCATCGAAGGTCCCATCGACCGGGCCCGACACTCGAACGTCGCGTGGCTGCCCGGGGCGACGGCTTTCTACTACATGCGTCACCTGCCTTCGGTCGCCGGTGACGATGCGTACCTGCACCGGCGGGTGTACCTGCACCGGGTCGGCACCGAGGAGAGCGCCGACGTGCTCATCCACGGTGCGGGCATGCCCCGCGGGCGTTACCACTACCCGGCGGTCTCACCGGACGGGCGGTGGCTGCTGCTCGGTTCGGCCCAGGGCACCGATCCCCGCAACGACGTGTGGCTGGCCGACCTGGCCGCGTCCACACCGGACGCACCAGCGCTGCGGCCGCTGCAGGAGGGCATCGATGCGCAGCTGAGGCCGATCATGCACGACGGGTGCCTGTTCGCGTGGACCGACCGCGACGCACCGCGGGGCCGGATCTGCCTGATCGAGCCCGGTCAGCCGGCCTATGAGGCCTGGCAGACGCTGGTGCCGGAGGACCCCGAGGCGGTGCTGACCGAATTCGTGGTGCTCGATGGGGCGCAGTTGGCTCGCCCGGTGCTGGTGGTCGCCTGGCTGCGGCATGCGGTGAGTGAGCTGACCGTGCACGATGCCGCCACCGGTGCGCGCCTCGGGCCGGTGCCGCTGCCGGGGTTGGGCGCGGTGAGCCAGCTGACCGCGGCGCCCCGCGGTGGCCACGAAGCGTGGTTTCGCTACGAGGACTTCGCCACACCAGGCCAGGTGCTGCGGTTCGACGCGCGCTCGACCGAGGTATCGCTATGGGCCCAGCCGCCCGGCTCGGCGCCGAAGCCGGGCAGCACCA
>JBLNGJ010000150.1:0-4341 GCA_050264675.1 Micromonosporaceae bacterium | reverse complement strand
TCATCTGGGTGCTCGACCCGCAGAAGTACGCCGACCGCGTGCTGCACCGGCAGTACCTGACCAGCTTCGGGCACCACCGGGCCATCACGGTGGTCGTGCTCAACCAGGCCGACCGGCTCGGCGAGGATGAGCGGCTGACCTGCCTGACCGACCTGCGCGCCCTGCTGGAGGCGGACGGGTTGGGTGGGGCGCCGGTCTACCCGGTCTCCGCGGTGGCCGGGCCGGGCGTGGAGCCGTTGCGGCGGGTCCTGGAACGGACGGTGGCCGCCCGGATGGCTGCGCTGCAACGGCTCGGCGGCGACGTCACCGCCGCCGTGGCCGACCTGCGACCGCTCGTGGCCGCGCCACTGGACCGCGCCGAGGACCGCACGGTCGCCGATGGGCTCTACGCCGCGCTCGCCGGGGCGGCCGGCGTGCCGCTGGTCGCGTCGGCGGTGCAACAGTCCTATGTGTACCGAGCTGTCCGGCACACCGGATGGCCGCTGACCCGGTGGCTGCGGCGGTTGCGGGCCGACCCGCTGTGGCGGCTACGGGTCGGGCGTCCGCGGACCAGCCCCGACCAGCCGGTCGCGGCCAGCTCCATCGGTCCGGCGTCCCCGGCCGCTACCGCGGCGGTCGGTCTGGCCCTGCGCGCGCTCGGCGATCATTACGGTCGGGGCCTGGCCCAGCCGTGGCCGGAGGTGATGCTGGACGCGGCGCGGTCGCGGATGGCCGACCTGCCCGATGCGCTCGACGTGGCGGTCACCAAGACCGAGGTGGAGATGGCCCGCACGCCGGTGTGGTGGCGGCTGATCGGCGCCCTGCATTGGCTCTTCGTCGCCGCCTCGGCCGTGGGGGTGGCCTGGGTGGCCCTGCGTTACGTTCTCTTCGCGCTCGCGCTGCCCGAGCCACCGGCACCGCAGATCGGCCGGCTCTCGGTCTTCGCCGTTCTTCTCGTCGGCGGGGTGCTCGCCGGTTGGCTGCTGGCGGTGGTCGCGCGTCCGGTCGTCGCCGCCGCGTCCGGTCGTCGCCGCCGGCGGGTGACCGCGCGCCTCACCGAGTCGGTGCGCCGCGTCGGTGACGAACTCGTTCGCACTCCGGTGCTGCAGACCGCCCATGAGTACGCCGAGGCCCGCCGCGCGCTGAACATCGCCGCCGAGTAACGCCGCCGCCCGCGTACTCGCAGCGAACCCTGGCGTAGGCCGCATACGTCTCGAAGCGGTATCAATCTGCCGCACGATCATGTGAAATACGCGTCAATGCTTGAGAATCTAAGAATCTCAACGCCGCGGGTGGCATTCGTCGCCGCACAGGGCCACAACTCCACTCGCGAGCAGCGCGAAGGGAGTACTCATGAAACCGTGGCTGCGGGGGCTGGTTCCGTTGGCCGTCGTCGGCATCGTCGCGGCCGGCTGCTCCAGTGGCGGCTCGGGCAACGACACCGACCTCAAGGGCAAGACGGTGACGGTCATCGGCACCTGGGGTGGTGACGAGCAGGCCGCCTTCCTCAAGATGGTCCAGCCGTGGGAACAACAGACGGGCGCGAAGGTCAAGTACACCGGCACCCGTGACATCAACACCGTGCTGACCACCGGCGTGGCCTCGGGCGTCCTGCCCGATCTCGCCGGCCTGCCTGGCCCCGGCCAGCTGGCCGAGTACGCCGAGGCAGGCAAGCTGCTGCCGTTGGACGATGTGCTCGACCTGCAGACCTACCAGAACGACACCGCCAAGGCGCTGGTCGACCTGGGCAAGACCGACGGCAAGGTCTACGGCGTGTTCATCAAGGCGGCCATCAAGGGCCTCATCTGGTACAACCCCAAGTTGCACGACTACGGCGCCAACCCGCCGGCGACGTGGGCGGACCTCAACAGCCAGGTCACCGCGAACCTGGGCCAGGCCAAGTCGGTCTGGTGCCTGGGCATCGAGTCCGGGGCGGCCTCCGGTTGGCCGGCCACCGACTGGGTCGAAGACCTGGTGCTGCGGACGGCCGGCCCGGACGTCTACACCCAGTGGTACCAGGGCAAGATGAAATGGTCGGACGCGCCGATCAAGAACGCGATCCAGATGTACCTCACCGATGTGGTGGCCCGGGCCTACGGCGGCGGGACCACTGCGGTGGCGACCAACTTCGGCAACGCCGGTGACCCGCTCTTCGCCGCGCCACCCGGCTGCGCCTTCCTGCACCAGGCGAGCTTCATCACCGGGTTCAGCCAG
This sequence comes from Micromonosporaceae bacterium, assembly GCA_050264675.1. Classification (GTDB taxonomy): domain Bacteria; phylum Actinomycetota; class Actinomycetes; order Mycobacteriales; family Micromonosporaceae; genus JBLNGJ01. Next base: position 2,148 of record JBLNGJ010000150.1, on the reverse strand, counting down.
TTCAAGTCGCACCAGGCCGGTACCGACTACAACTTCTTCCCGTTCCCCGACATCGACTCGAAGTACGCGGGCGCGGTGGAGGGTGCCGGTGACCTGTTCGGCATGTTCCACGACACACCGGCGGCGAAGTCGTTGATGCGCTACCTCGTCACGGCCGAGGCGCAGGACGTCTGGGTGAAGATCGGCGGCGCCCTCTCGGCCAACAAGAAGGCGACCAGCTACCCCGACGACGTGAGCAAGCGCTCGGCCCAGGTCCTGGCCGGCGCGAAGAGTTTCGTCTTCGACGCCTCCGACAGCATGCCGACGGCGATGAACGACGCGTTCTGGAAGGCCATGGTGGCCTTGACCAACGGCAGCAAGTCCGTGGACCAGGTCGTGGCCGATCTGGACGCGGCGCAGAAGGACGCGTACACGTCCTAGCCCGTTTGTCGCGGACTGGGGGCCGGCATCGGCTGGCCCCCAGTCCGGACCGCCGGACCGGAGGTGCCGAGTGGATTCTCGACTGATCACCGCGCTTGAGGTCGTCATCGGCGTCCCGGTCGTGCTGATCGCCTACATCTGGGCCACCGAACGGGTCATCACGTTCCTGCCGGAGCAGTGGCGCCGGCGCGTCCGACCCTGGTTGTGGCTCGCGCCCGCGTTGGGATTCCTCGGCCTGTTCCTGGTCTACCCGACGGTGAAGACGTTCATCCGGAGCCTGCAGAGCAAGAGCGAACTCAACCCGAGATTCGTCGGGCTGGCCAACTACCGGTGGTTCTTCACCAACTCCGACGCCGTCGGCGCACTGGTGAACAACGTGCTCTGGGTCGTGTTCCTCACTCTCTTCACGGTCGGCATCGGCGTGCTCGTCGCCGTCCTCGTCGACCGCGTCCGCTACGAGGCCCTGGCCAAGAGCATCATCTTTCTCCCGCTCGCGATCAGCATGGTCGCGGCCGGAGTCATCTGGAAGTTCATGTACGACTACAAGCCGCCGGATGTGCCGCAGACCGGCACGCTCAACGCGCTGATCGGTCTCGTCGGGCTCGGCCCGATAGGTTGGCTGCAGTACCCGTCGCTGCACGTGAGCACGTTCTCGTTGATCGCCATCATGGTGTGGATGTGGACCGGCTTCGCGATGGTCATCATCTCGGCCGCGCTGAAGGGCATTGACCCGGAAGTGCTCGAGGCGGCCCGGGTCGATGGCGCCAACGAGTGGCAGGTGTTCCGGCGGGTCACCTTTCCACTGCTCGGCCCCACGCTCGCGGTCGTCTCGACCACGATGATCATCACGTCGCTGAAGACGTTCGACATCGTCTACACGCTGACCAACGGCAACTACGACACCGACGTCATCGCGAACTTGATGATCAAGGAAATGTTCACGTTCGGCGACTTCGGTCGGGCCAGCGCGGTCGCCGTCGTGCTGCTGCTCGCCATCGTCCCCATCATGGCGTTCAACATCCGGCAGTTTCGCGCCCAGGAGTCGATCCGATGACCGCCATCGCCACCACCCCAGCGCCCGCCGCGACCAAGCCGCCCACACGGTCGCCGGCCCGCCCGCGCCGCGGACTGCTGCTGCACCTCGCCGTGGTCGCGCTCATGGCGATCTGGGCGGTGCCCACGCTGGGGCTGCTGGTCAGCTCGTTCCGGCCGCAGTCGGAGCTCTCCACGTCGGGCTGGTGGACCGCGCTCGCCCCGCCCTACCACTTCACCATGGAGAACTACCGGGACGTGGTCAACCAGAGCGGCATTGGGCCGGCATTCGTCAACAGCCTGTTCATCGCCATCCCGGCCACCATCATCCCGATCTTCGTGGCCGCCTTCGCCGCGTACGCGTTCAGCTGGATGCAGTTCCCCGGTCGGGATGTGCTCTTCGTCGTGGTCGTCGGGCTGCTCGTGGTGCCGCTGCAAACCACGCTCATCCCGATCCTCAAGCTCTTCGCCGAGTGGGGCATCACCGGCCAGTTCCTCGCCGTCTGGCTTGCCCACACCGGCTACGGCCTACCCTTCGCCGTCTTCCTGCTGCGCAACTTCATGGGCTCGCTGCCCCGGTCGGTGTTCGAGTCGGCCGCGCTGGACGGAGCCAACCACGTCGTGTCGTTCTTCCGGATCGCCGTGCCGATGAGCGTGCCGGCCTTCGCCGCCCTGGCCATCTTCCAGTTCCTCTTC
>JBLNGJ010000149.1:0-7350 GCA_050264675.1 Micromonosporaceae bacterium | reverse complement strand
ACTACGACTCGCCGATCCCCGACGACCCGGAACGCACCAACGCCGAACGGGAGTCCAAGGCGAACGCGGCCAAGACCTACATCGACGCCGGCGCGAACAAGGACTCGGTGAAGAAGGCCCTCGACCTGCCCGAGGCGTTGAAGTGGGACGAGGCACCCAAGCCCGTCGCCCCGGTAGCGCCGCCGGCGGAGGCGATCCCAGCCGAGACGGTGGCGGCGCTGCTGACCACGGTCATCCAGGCGCGTGATGAACGCCCCTTTCGTCAATACTGGTCTTAACCGCACCTACAAGCGGGACAAGGACGGCCGGTTCGCCTCTACGGGTATGTCGGCGAGCGAGTTCGACGCGGCGCTGGCGGGCGCGGCGTCCGGCGAGAAGGTGTTGACGGCGGCCTCGCTGCGCCGTGAGCCCAACTCGGCGGAATCGGTGGCGATCGACCGCTATGGCGGGGAGGGCGGCTACGTCGTCAATGCGGAACTACGGACCCAGGCTGGGCACCTAAGTGAACTGTCGCCCCGCAACCGGACTACGGTGGAAGGGCTGGACTCGGTGATGCGCTCGGCCCGCCTCGGCGAGGACGTCGTCGTGCATCGCCGGGTCGGTTCCGTGCAGCAGGTCTTCGGCCGCGACTTCAAGGATGACATGACGGGCCTGTCATGGCGGGACCACGCCTACGTCTCGACCTCGGTCCAGCACCGCGGCACCTATGGCAGTAGCCGCTTACAGCTACGGATCCTGGCCCGGGCGGGCACATCTGCATTGAGCCATCCAACGCTCGATCCTGATGAGGTTGTGCTCGGTCGCGGGTTGACCTTTACCGTCGTTCGGGATCGGGGAATGGAGTCCGGTATGCGCCAGTTGGATGTGCTGGCGCAATGAGGGACCGGTTTGTCGACGACGGACCGGCGGTGGAGATCTTGACACTGCCTGACGGCGTTGCGTTAGCGCATCTACGTGATGCCATCGACCCGGCCCAGATCGACCTGACCGAAGTGCAGCGGGACTGGGAACGTCGTCTGGACGACCTGATCGCCAACTGGGGCAACATCACCGCCCACCAGCGCGATGAGATCGTCGACCGGGTCCGCGCCGCGATCACCGCCAACGACCTTAACGCCCTGGCCGCGTTGAGCGTCTCCGTCGCCGAAGCCCGCACGGCGCTGACCGAGGCGATGACCGAGATGGCGCTCTCCGCCGCCGCCCAGTACTCCCGCGAAGCCGCCGCCCAGGATGTGCGGATCGACCCGGTCGCCAGCGACTCGGCGGTCTTCGACGCCCTCGCCGGGGTCACCGTCGCCCTGCTCGCGCAAGGGTTGAGCAACGCCGCCGGCCGGGAGGCGCTGCGCCGCTGGTCCCCCTCGACCACTGGCGATGACGTCTCCGCCGCGGTCCGGGACTATCTGGACTCGCTGTCGGACACCTTCGTACGCGACCAGCTCGGCGGGGCACTGTCCAGCGCGCAGATGACCGGCCGGGTCAACACGATGCTCTCCGGCCCCACCGCCGCGCTGTACGCATCGGAGATGCTCGACAAACGCACCTGCCCGCCGTGCGCCCAGGTCGACGGCCGCTGGATCGGCAACACCGACGACCCGGACATCGCCGCCAAGCTCGAGGCGGTGTATCCCAACGGCAACTACCGCGACTGCCTCGGGGGTGTGCGTTGTCGAGGCCAGGTTGTGGCCGTGTACCGGGGTCAGCAGGTCAGTGGTGAAAACGGCTAGCTTCTTCGGCTACACCGCGCTGTCCCGCCGACGCCTCGACGCGCATCTGCCCGGCAAACACGACCAGGGCTCGCATGGTCGCGGCGGTGGCGTCGACGCCGCGCTGGCCGAGCTTCCCGAAGGGCGCGACATCCACTACCACGGGACCACCGATGCCATCGCGACGCTCGACCGTGAGATCTTCATCGCCGAGTCGAAACGTGCCGCGCTCGGCTATCTGGAAGGTCAAGCCGGCACGGTCTATGCCATTCGGCTGGATCCAGCGGCGCGCATCGCCTCCGATGGCGACCTACGTTCGGCGGGAGACGACCTCTGGGGCAGTTCCGAGGACCATTTCGGCTACCGGCCCTACACCTACGAGTTGGCCGACGAGCCGGCGGTCCGTGGACGGCTCGCCGAGTTGGGGTTTGCCGGTGCCAGGTTCGACGATCTGGGTCCGGACAATGCCTATCAGCACCCGACGCGGGTGGTGTGGGACACCTCCGCGTTGGGCATTGTGGCAGACGTCGCCGTGCCCGAGCATGACCGTGGACTGGCGACAGCCCGCGTGAGCAGTTCGCGGATCGCCGAGCATACCGATGCCGCCGCGCGGTTCTTCAACCACGTCGCGCTGCACCGCGAACGCATCCAGGACCGCACCTACAAGCGCGACCCCGACGGCCGTTTCTAGGGAGCAGCCCGCCGGCGAAGGGAGCCCACCCCGGTGACCAAGACGTGGTACCGCATCGAGAACAAGGCCGACACCGCCACCGTCTACCTCTACGACGAGATCGGCATGTTCGGGGTCTCGGCCGGCTCGTTCGCCAAAGAGCTCGGCGAGGTCAACAGTCCCACCATCGACCTGCGGCTGAACTCCCCCGGCGGGGAGGTCTTCGACGGACTGGCCATCTACAACGCGCTGCAACGCCACCCGGCCCGCATCACCGTGCACGTCGACGGGATCGCCGCATCTGTCACTTCGGTGATCGCGATGGCCGGCGACGAGATCCTCATCGACCGCTACGCCCAGATGATGATCCACGAGGCGCACGCGATCGCGGTCGGGTCGACCAAGGACATGTCGGCGATGGCCCGGCTGCTCGACGAGTACTCCGACAACATCGCCGCCATCTACGCCACCCGCGCCGGTGGGGACAAGAGCACCTGGCGGGACCGGATGAAGGCCGAGACCTGGTTCTCCGCGGCGGAGGCGGTCAAGGCGGGGCTGGCCGACCGGGTCGCCGAAGGCACCGTCAAGGCCCGCCCGGCCGCCACCTGGGACCTGTCGATCTTCAACCACGCCGGTCGGGAACACGCCCCCGACCCGTTCGCGACCGGCGGCCCCATCGAACCGACGACGACGGGGCCCGACTCGCCGGAGATGCTCATCGTGCCGGTGCTCACGTCGATGGCGTGCCCGATGCACGAGTCGGGCACCGCCGAAGGCACCTGGGACGCCAGCATGCATGAGGGCCGGATGCCCTCCCCGATGAGCGTGGCCATGGCGAAGAAGTTCTACGCCTGGTACGACCCGTCCAAGGTCGAGGACGCGATGATGCCCAAGTCGGCCGGCAAGCTGCCCCACCACGAGGTCGGCGAGGACGGCACGCCCGGGGCGGCGAACCTGTCCGGGGTCCGTAACGCCCTGTCCCGGCTGCCGCAGTCCGACATCCCCGAGGCCGACGTGGCGGCGGTGCGCGCGCACCTGCAGGCGCACCTGGGCGCCGCCGAGGACCACGCCGAGACCCCCCCGGTCCTCAGCTTCGACCCGGAGGTGTTCCGGGCGTCGATGTCCGCCGCGTTGCGGGTCGACTACGACCCGGGCCAGATCCGCGACCTGATGACGTCGCTGTCCGGCACCGCCCCGGCACCACCGGCTCCGACCGCCGCCCCGGTGGACCTGGGTCCGCTGCCGGTGGCACCGGCACCGGAGCCGGAGCCGGCCCCCGACCCGTGGGCGGTGATCCGCGCCGCGGTGCGGATGGCCGCCGACGATGCACCCGCACCACCCCAACCATCAACCGAGGACCCGGCGCAGGAGCCGGGTCTTTTCGTGGACGCCCAGGCGTTCCGGACTGCTCTGAGGAGGGCAACACTGTGAGCAACACGATCAAGCTTTCCGCGGGGCAGCGCGACGCGCTGGCGCGACGGGGAGCCGACCCACGGCGTGTGGGCCGGGTCTACAACAAAGCCGCCGTCGATCCGGAGAACATCACCATCCCCACCTCCCAGGCGCAGCTGGAGGAGATGCTGGGCGACTCGGAGAAGATGCAGCGGATCTTCTCCGACAAGACCCTTTTCCCCGAGTTCATCACCAACTACGCCCGGGCGGTGCACAACCGGGACCTGTCCATCGCCACCCAGGTGCAGGAGGAGACCCAGCGGGTCCTGGCCCAGTGGCTCAAAGACAACCAGCCCGACGGTATCGAACGCCTCGACCTGACCCCCAAGGCGGTCATCCGCCAAGGTGACGCCCGGTTGCCCCGCAACCTGTATAACCCGCGGGCGATGGGCGCGGCCCTGGACCGGGACTTCGCCGGCCCCACCGCGTCGGCGGACTACTTCGCCACGATCTGGCACAACACCAACCGCACCGCCGACGTGCAGGCCAAACTGCAGCGTATCCGCAACGCGTTCAGCTCGACCGTCCCGAGCGAGGGCGGGTTCCTCATCCCCGAGCAGCTGCGTTCGGAGCTGCTGCGGGTCAGCCTGGAAACCTCGATCGTGCGCCCCCGCGCGCGGGTGATCCCGATGGAGAGCCTGCGGGTGCCGTTCCCGGCCATCGACTCGACCTCCAACGTGTCCAGCGTCTACGGCGGTGTCGTGGGCTACTGGACCGAGGAGGGCGCGACGCTGACCGCATCGCAGGCCGCGTTCGGCCGGATCGTGCTCGACGCGAAGAAGCTGACCGCCTACACCGAGGTCCCCAACGAGCTCATCTCCGACTCGCTGATCTCCTTCCAGGCGTTCCTGGACGAGATCTTCCCGGAGGCGCTGGGCTTCTACGAGGACGACGGGTTCACCAACGGCACCGGCGTGGGTGAGCCGCTGGGTTGGCTCAACGGCCCGGGCGCGATCTCGGTCACCAAGGAGGCCGGGCAGCTCGCCGACACGATCGTGTGGGAGAACATCGTCAAGATGTACTCCCGGATGCTGCCGGGCTCGCTGAGCCGGGCGGTGTGGGTGGTCTCACCCAACACCTTCCCGGAGCTGGCCACGATGGCCCTGTCGGTGGGCACCGGCGGGTCGGCGATCTGGCTCACCAACGGTACGGCGGGGCCGCCGATGACGATCCTGGGCCGGCCGGTCATCATCTCCGAGAAGGTGCCCAAGCTCGGCGACGCCGGCGACGTCAACTTCGTCGACTTCGGCTTCTACCTCATCGGTGACCGGCAGGTCATGTCGGCCATGTCCAGCCCGCACTTCAAGTTCCAGAACGACCAGACCGCCTACCGCATCATCCAGCGGGTCGACGGTACCCCCTGGCTCCGGTCGGCGATCACGCCCAAGAACGCGTCCACCGACACGCTCTCCGCCTACGTCAAGCTCGGCGAGCGCGCCTGAGCGACCAGCCCCGGCCGGCATTGACACCCCGGCCGGGGCCCAACCAGGGCGGGCATTGAAACCCCCGCCCGGAAAGGTAAGGACAACATGGAGGGCCTCGGCCGTCTGTTCAACTACATCCACCTGGCCGACAACACCTACATCAACGTCCGCGACACGGGCGGGGTCACGTTCTTCTGCTACCTGACCGGCGCGGCCGGGGACACCTGGACGTTGACCGAGGCCACCAGCGCCGCCGGCGGGTCGGCGGCGGTGCTGACCACCATCACCCAGTGGTACACGTGCCCCGGCGACGGCACCGACGCCTGGGTCAAGCACACCCAGGCGGCCGCGTCGACGGTCGTCACCGCCGCCTCGGCGGCCGAGAACGGCATGTGTTTCCACGTCAACCCGGCCGAACTGTCCGCCGGGTTCGACTACCTCAAGGTGGCCTCCACCGGTGCCGGTCTGGTGACCGCGGTCGCGCACGACCTGGTCGTGCAGCGCACCCCGGCCAACCTCGCGATCCTGGGGGCATGACATGAGCACGATCATCCAGGGCCCCCAGACCACCGACCTGGTGCTGGGCAACGGCCCGGTCGCCGGGAAGCTGGTGACACTGTCCGGCGCAGCCACCCACCAGGTGTTCACCGTCACCGGCGGGGAGCTGCTGATCACCGCCCTGTGGGGCAAGTGCACCACCGAGATGGCCGGGGCGAACACGGTGCAACTGCAGTTCGACCCGTCCACCGGCGACACGGTGGCATTCACCCAGGCCGACGACCTGGGCACCACCAACACCGCCGCCGGGACGCTGCTGATGGCCCAGATCGACGTCGACGACACGGTCAACACCCCGCACCTCGTCAAGGGCTCCGGCCAGGTGATCACGAACCTGGCGGTGCCGGTCGGCGACGTCGAGTGTGTGATCACCGGCGCCGCCGCGGACGGTGCGATCACCTGGTACGCGACCTGGGTCCCGTTGACCGCGGGGGCGTATCTGACGGCCGCGGCATGAAGTCGCTGGCCGACGTGCTGCGCGAGCGCGGCAAGCTCGGCCCGTACGGACCTCGACCGGCGCCGCCCGCGCCGGTCGAGGACCCGGCCGCGGTGCGGGCCTGGGCGGCGGAGCACGACATCGACGTGGCCGCCCGCGGCCCCATCCCGGCCACGGTGCTGCAACGCTACCGGGAGGGCCAGTGACCGCCTACATCCGTGGTACCGACGGCCGGCTCAACGACATCCTGTCCACCCTCGGCACCACCAAGACCTCGCTGTGGCCGTTCTGGGAGAAGACCGGCACGCTGGTGACCTGCATCGGGGTCGGTGACCTGACCCCGGCGGAGACCGCCGGGGTGGCCGAGGCGCTGGAGGACGACTTCTCCCCGCTGCTGCTGCCATCAGGCTTGTACTCCTACCACTTCCACCCCACCGGCGACCACCACCTGGCCGGCATCGACCACGCCAACTACACCTTCGGCTCCGGTGCCGCCGATGTGGCGTTCTCGGCCGGGGCGTGGATCCGGCCCAACGCGATCGCCTCCAACGCGATCATCGCCAAGTATTCGGCGTCGACCACCCTGCGGGAGTGGAAGCTGTGGCTCGACGCGTCCGGCAAGCTCAGCCTCGAGCTCTACGACGAGTCGGCCGACACCACCGAGATCGCCGCCTCCACCGCGGCGGTCACGCTGGGCCAGTGGCAGTTTGTGGTGTCCACCTACGACGGCACCGAGACCGCGCCGGTGGTCAACCTGTATGTGAACGCGGGGCTGGTCAACGACGGCACGACCACCGAGACCGGCGCCTACGTGGCGATGGAGGACACCGCCGCCCCGCTCACGATCGGCTGCTCGGGGGTCACCGCCGCGCCGGCCGAGGAGTTCCACGGCCGTATCGCGTTGCCGTTCATCACCGGCAAGGCGCTGACCGCGGCCGAGGTGAACACCCTGTACCGGGCCATGTCGTCGATGGTGGGCCTGGCGTGAGGGTCTGCCTGTCCTGCACCACCACCTACGCAGACGCGGGCGTGTGCCCGCACTGCGCGTCCACCGAGTCTGCCGAGGAGTGGGAGATGGCGAAGATCAGTCAGGCCGGCGGCCCCAGC
>JBLNGJ010000148.1:0-9003 GCA_050264675.1 Micromonosporaceae bacterium | reverse complement strand
AAGATCTCGGGGTGGTTCGTGGTCGAGCAGCGCAGCACCTCGCCGGTGCCGCTGACGAGCTCGAGCTCCTCGACGAACGTGGCCAGGCAGCCGAAGCTCGCGCCGGTGCCGTGGGTGCCGGTGGCGAGGGCGCCGGAGATGGTCTGGCTGTCGATGTCGCCGAGATTGGGCAGCGCCAGGCCGTGCGCGTGTAGCACCTCGTTGAGGTCGGCCAGCGGGGTGCCGGCCCGCACCCGGGCGAGCCGACGCTCCCGGTCGACGGCGGCGAGGCCCGACATGCGGGAGAGCTCCACCCGTACGCCGGACGTGGCCGCCGCCGCCGTGAAGGAGTGCCCGCTGCCGACCGGCTTGACCACCCGACCGCTGGTCGCCGCGGCGCGGACCAAGGCGGCCAGCTCGTCGGTGCCGGCCGGATGGACCACCTCGGTGGCGAGTGCGGCCTGTGTCCCGGACCAGTTGCGCCACGCCTCCACTCGGGTCATGGGATGCGAACTCTCCTCACGTCGGGTCGGCCCGTTTATCTGGATAACGGCCAACCGTAGGCGATCGGCCCGTACCGGTGGGGAATGATGGAATGTAGTCAGGAACGGAGGACCGCTCGGTGGTCGAGGAGCAGGCCGGCACCGCCCCGCTCGGTCCATTGCGCCGCATGCCCGTGCAGGGCCGCAGCCTGGCCCGGGTGCACCGCATGCTCGACGCCTGCGCCGAGCTGGTGGACAAGGTCGGCTACGACGGGCTCTCGACCACCTTGCTGGCTGAGCGTGCCGAGGTCGCCATCGGCTCGGTCTACCAGTTCTTTCCCGACAAGCGCGCGATCGTGCAGGCGCTGGCCCACCGCAACCTCGACGCCTACCTCGACCGGCTCTCGTGCCGCATCCAGGAGGGCGGCCTGACCGACTGGTGGGACGCGGTCGGCATGGCCATCGACGAGTACATCTGGATGCACCAGCGCGTGCCCGGCTTCCGCACACTCCACTTCGGAGACGTGGTCGACCGCAACCTGCTCGACGAGGTGCTCGACAACAACTCGGTCATCGTCGACCGGCTGTGTCAGCTGCTCGTCAGCGACTTCGGCGTGCCCGACCGTCCGCATGTGCGCAACGCCCTGACGATCGCGGTGGAGACCGCCGATGCCCTGATCAAGCTCGCGTTCCGCCGCCATCCTGAGGGTGACGAGGCGGTGCTGGCCGAGGCGAAGGGTCTCATCCGGCTCTACCTGCAGGGAAAGGTAGGCCAGGCCTGACGCGGGGCGGGCCGGCCGGGTCACAGCCAGGCCGGGGCGTGCTCGCCCCGGTAGGTCGGCACCGAGGCGACGACCCGGTCCTCGCGCACCAGGTTCAGCGTGTCGATGTGCTCGCAGAGCTCGCCGGCCTTGGCGTGGCGGAACCAGACCCGGTCGCCGATGCGTAGCCGGTCGGCGGCCGGCCCGGCCACCGGCGTCTGCACTTCGCCGGCGCCTTCGCTGCTGAGCAGGCGCAGCCCTGGGGGCAGCTCCGGCTGGGGCAGCCGGGACGGATGGGCGGGTCCGGAGGCGATCCAGCCGCCGCCGTGCACGGTCACGATGCCCGGGCCGGGCCGGCGCACCACCGACGTGGCGAAGTACGCCGCCGGCACCGGTCGCCAGGCCCGGTAGGCGTCGAAGAGGGCCGGCCCGTAAAGGCCCGAGCCGGCGGTCAGCTCGGTCACCGAAGGATCGGCGGCGGTGGCGGCGAGGCTGCCGGTGCCGCCGCCGTTGACGAAGGCCAGCTCGGCGTGCTCGCCGGCCGCGCGTACCGCCGCACCCCGGCGAGCCAGCAGCTCGGGCAGCGACCACCGCTGCATCCAGCGCACCGCGGCGCCGTAGATCGGCCGCCCGCGGGGGGCGTCGCCCAGGCCGGCGATGTGCGCCTCGTACGCCATGAGCCCGACCAGTTGGAAACCGGGGCGGCGGGCGACCTGGGCCGCGAGCGCACCGACGGCGGTCGCCGAGTGCAGCGGCGAACGGCGCACGCCGACGTGGGTATGCCGGCCCAGCGGGCGCCAGGACGCGTCCAGCTCGAGGCAGACCCGCAGCCGTGGCCGGCGAGTGGCGGCGACCACCGAGTCGACCAGGTCGAGCTGATCGGGACTGTCGACCATCAATGTGATCGCGGTGGCGAGCTGTTCGCTGCCGGCCAGCTCGGCCAGGGCGGCCCGGTTGGCGGTGGGGTAGCCGACCAGGATGTCGTCGCTGACCGTGCCGCGCCGCAGCCACACCGCCTCGGGCAGGGAGTACGCCATGACGCCGCGCCAGCCCGGCCGGGCCAGCACGTCGCGCAGCAGGTCGCGGCTGCGGACCGACTTGCTCGCGACCCGGATCGGCTTGCCGGACGCCAGTTCGCTCAGGCTCCGGGCGTTCTTCTCGAACGCGGTGAGCTCCACCACCGCGAAGGGTGGGTCCAGCCCCGCGGTGGCCCGGTCGAGGCGGTCGCGCAGGGCGTTCGCCGGCGTCCGCGGCCCGCCGTGGTGATCGCCTGGCACGCCTGCACGCTAACCTTTGGCCGACGAACCCGAAAGTCATTCGCCTTATTCGCCGGCGCCGGGTCCGGTCTTAGGGGTTGCGTCAGGGAAATCTCCGGGCTGACCGGCCAGGACGCGGGCGAGCAGCTGAACAGTCCCGCGGACTAGAGTGAAGACGGAGCCCCCAACCGGAAACGGGAGGGTACGCTCATGTGCCTGCCGACCAGGTGAGGCTGACGCGGAGGTGCCGCTATCGCCACGAACGCGCGTGAGGCCACCGGCGGCCACGGAGGCTCGCCCGTCGACGATACCCAAGGTGCGGCGTCGGCTCAGGTCGAACTGTCGGGGTTCCGCTCGCTGCGGTCGATCCTGCGGATCCGCCCGTTCCGACGGCTGTGGATCGTGCTCGGGGTCGCGTCCCTCGGCGACTGGCTCGGCTTGCTCGCCACCTCGACGTTCGCGGCCGCCCAAGTCAACGGGGCTGCGGCCAAGGGTGTGGCGTTCGGCTCGGTGATCGCGGTGCGGCTGCTGCCGGCGCTCGTGCTGGGGCCGATCGCCGGCGTGCTCGCCGACCGCTTCGACCGCCGATACACCATGGTCGCCTGTGATCTGATCCGGTTCGTCTTCTTCGCCAGCATTCCCGCGGCGACGATCGTCACCGACAACCCGGCCGCGATCGTCGGGTGGGCGGCGATCGCGACTTTCGTGATCGAGGCCATCACGATGGCCTGGCTGCCGGCCAAGGACGCGGCCGTGCCCAACCTGCTGCCCCGGGGGCACCTGGAGACGGCCAACCAGCTCACACTGGCCACCACCTACGGCATCACGCCGGTCGCAGCCGCCCTCGCCCTCGCCGGCATCGACAAGATCTTCACAATCATCTTCAACGACGCCGGGCGTGGCTGGTTCACGCCCACCACGCTCGCGCTGTACTTCCTCGCGTTCACCCGGCTGGCCACCGCGACCGTGGTCTTCTTCGGCATCAAGGAGATCGGCGGCCACAACGACCGGCGCACCCGGACGCCGGGGGTGATGCGGGAGTTCATCGACGGCTGGGCGTACCTGGCCAGGACCCCGCTCGTGCGCGGGCTGGTGCTCGGCATCCTGGCCGCGTTCGCCGGCGGCGGCATGGTGGTCGGGACGGCGCAGTTCTACGCCAAGTCCCTCGGTGGCGGCGACTCCACCTTCTACATCCTCTTCGCGATGCTCTTCATCGGACTCTCCGTGGGCATCGTGGCCGGGCCCCGGCTCATTGGCGCGCTGTCACGGCGCCGCTGGTTCGGCATGTCGATCGTGCTCGCCGGTGCCTCGGTGGCGCTGCTCGCGCTCGCCTGGCACCTGACCATCGCGGTGGTGGTGACGCTGCTGGTCGGCATCGGTGCCGGCATGGCGTTCCTGTCCGGCACGACGCTGCTCGGCGGCGAGGTCGAGAACGAGCTCCGCGGACGGGTCTTCGGGTTCGTGCAGATGTCGACCCGCGTGGTGCTCATGATGGCGATCGCGCTCTCCAGCGTGCTGGTCGGCCTCGGTGGCTCGCGCGAGCTCTCCGCCGGCGGTGTGGAGGTGCCGGTCTCGACCACGCGCCTGCTGCTGCTCGGTGCCGGCCTGGTCGGCATACTCGCCGGCGTGGCCGCCTTCCGCCAGATGGACGACAAGCCGGGCGTCCCGGTGCTCGCCGATCTCCTTGGTTCGCTGCGCGGGCGTCCGCTCGGCATCCCCGAGCCGGCCGTGCGCCACGGTGTCTTCATCGTGTTCGAGGGCGGCGAGGGTGCCGGCAAGTCCACCCAGGTCGACCTGCTTGCGGCTCAGCTGCTCGGGTGCGGACACGCGGTCGTGGTCACCCGGGAACCCGGCGCGACCGATGTGGGCGCCCGCATCCGTAGCCTGCTGCTCGACCGGCGCGCGACCACCGGCCCGGCTGGCGTCGTGCTCGCCCCCCGGGCCGAGGCCCTGCTCTATGCGGCCGATCGCGCGCATCATGTCGCCAGCGTGGTGCGGCCGGCGCTGGCCCGTGGTGCTGTCGTCATCAGCGACCGCTACATCGACTCGTCCCTGGCCTACCAGGGCGCCGGGCGCACGCTCGCGGTCGACGAAATCTCCTGGTTGTCGGCCTGGGCCACCGGCGGGCTCAAGCCCGACCTGGTCGTGCTGCTCGACATCGAGCCCAGGGTCGGGCTCGCCCGCATCCGCGACCGTGGCGCCGAGGACCGGCTGGAGGCGGAGTCGTTCTCCTTCCACGAGCGGGTGCGGTGGGCGTTCCTGGACCTCGCCGCGGCCGACCCCGGCCGCTACCTGGTGGTCGACGCCACGCAGGGCGAGAGCGCGATCGCGGCCGCGGTGCTGGAGCGGGTGAACCGGCTGCTGCCGGCCGGTCCGGACGCCGGTGCCGACGCTCCTCCGGCGGTCGACGCCCGTCCGGAGGAGGTGCCGCAGCCGCCCCGCTTATCGGGCGCGGACCGGGACTGGACGACGGGTAACGGCCGGCGTTCCAACGGCGCCCGGCCGGCGACGCACGTGGACTCGTCCAACCTGGACAGTCGGGTCTAAGCGTGCCGGCGCCCGTCTTCGTCGACGTGGTCGGCCAGGATGACGTGGTGGCGACCCTGACCGCCGCGGTCGAGGCGGCCGGGGCTCTCGTGCGCGGCGAGTCGTCGGCGCTCGGAGCGATGACGCACGCCTGGCTCTTCACCGGTCCGCCCGGCTCGGGCCGCTCGGTCGCCGCCCGGGCCTTCGCCGCCGCGCTGCAGTGCTCCCGCGGCGGCTGCGGTGACTGCGCCCAATGCCACACGACCCTGGCCGGCACCCACGCCGACGTTCGGTTCGTGGTGCCGGAAGGGCTCTCGATCGGGGTCAGCGAGATGCGGGCGCTGGTGTTGCGGGCCGCCGGCGCCCCGACCGGCGGGCGTTGGCAGGTCGTGCTGATCGAGGACGCCGACCGGCTCACCGAGCAGGCCGGCAACGCGCTGCTCAAGGCCATCGAGGAACCGACGCCGCGCACCGTGTTCCTGCTCTGCACGCCGTCCACCCACCCCGACGACATCTCGGTGACGATCCGGTCGCGCTGCCGCACGGTGACGCTGCGCACGCCGAGCTCGGACTCGATCGCCACCATGCTGCGGCACCGCGACGGGGCTGAGGCGCCCACCGCCACCTGGGCGGCCGCGGCGGCCCAGGGGCACGTCGGGCGGGCCCGCCGGTTGGCCCGCGACCCGCAGGCCCGGGCGCGGCGCGAGGCGGTGCTCGCCGTGCCGCGCAGCCTGAGCGGGATAGCCGCCTGCTTCGATGCCGCATCCGCGCTCATCGAGGCGGCCGAGGCCGAGGCGGCCGCGGCGGTGTCCGATATGGACACCCGGGAGCGCACCGAGCTGGAGGTCGCGCTCGGCGCCGGCGGCACCGGGCGGGGCGTGGCCGCGGCCATCCGGGGGGCCGCCGGTGCGCTCAAGGATCTTGAGCGCCGGCAACGGTCGCGGGCCACCCGGGTGCAGCGCGACGCGCTCGACCGGGCCCTGGTCGACCTGGCCGGCTTCTACCGGGACGTGCTGTCCCGGTGCCTGAACGCCGGGGTGGCCCCGGTGCACGCCGACAAGGCCGGTGACGCCGCCGCGGCGGCGTCCCGGTGGACCCCCGAGAGTGCCCTGCGCCGGCTCGAGGCGGTGCTCGCCTGCCGGGAGGCGATCGAGGCGAACGTCAAGCCCCGCATCGCGGTTGAGGCGATGATGCTCACCCTCTGGCGCGGCTGACCCCGCGTCCGCAGTGGCCGGCCGCTTGCGACGAGTGCCGCGGAGGCGTCAGCGTCCGCATGAGTTATCCACAGACGGCGATGCGGGGCGTCGTCGCGGCGCCGTTTCGCGGTAGCGTGCCGGGGCGGAACGCGGTCGCGGCGGATGGAGTGGGCCGGATGGCTCGGGAGATCGACGAGGCGTGGATCGAGGAGGCGATCGAGCGCTACCAGCGGCTCGAGCAGCTTCTGGCCGACTTCGACAAGCGGGCATCGGGCATCGAGGTGACCGTTCGATCTCCTGATGGCCTGGTCGAGGTCGTGGTGACTGGCGACGGCACGATCCGGGACGTGGCCATTGCCGACGAGGCCCAGGGCCGGTCGGTGCGCGACCTGGCTCGCTCGGTCCGGTCGGCGGTGACCGCGGCGGCCGACGCCGCCCGCTGGGCCCGGGTCAAGCTGCACCAGGAGACGTTCGGGGAGTTCCACCCGCTACCCGCCGACCCCGGCGATGCCAGGAGTGAACGATGAACGAGAGCCTCACCGGCACGGTGAGCCGGCTCCGGCAGGCGGCGGCGATGGTGACCGAGGCCGGCGCCCGCGTCGGTGATTGCGACCCCGGAGCCCGCGCGTTCGGTGCCGACGGCCCCGGTGGCCTCGGCGAGTTGGCCCGGCTGCTGCATCAGCGATGGCGGTGGGCGTTGGACGCCCGGGCCCGGGAGGCCGCGGCGCTGGGTGTCCGGCTCGACGAGGCGGCCGACGCGCTGGCGCTCGCCTCCGCCAGCTACGCCGAAACCGACCACGGCGCGGCCCGACCCGGAGCGACGTGATGGACGCCCTGCAGCGGGTCGAGCCGGCCGCTCGTGGACTGCTTGTGCGGGTCGACGCCGCTCTCATCGCCCACGGCGCGCCCGACGGCCACCCGCTCTGGCCGCTGCTGCGCCGGGCCGCCGTGCCGCCGGGGGAGGCGGTTGCGTTCTTCGCCGGCGTGGATCCGGCACCACTGCGCGCGGCCGCCGGCGATCTGCGCGGTCTGGCCCAGCGGTACGCGGAGACGAGCGTGCCGACCCAGCCGGCCTGGCAAGGCTCGGCCGGTGCGGCCTACACCGCCGCCGCCGAGGCGCTCGCCGCTCACCTCGGTGCTGGCGACGATCCCGACTCCATGGGCGGACGCCTCGCCGCAACGGCGTCCTATGTGGAGGAGGTTGCCGACTGGTACGCGAAGACCCGGGCCGCGATCGCGGTCGCGTTGGTCGAGGTGCTCGGCTGCGCCCAGGCCGTCGCCGTCGGCACCGGGCCCGACCTCAGCGCCGGGGCGGCCGAGCTGGCCCGCCCCGCCGATGTGGCCGTGCCTCCGGCGCTGGCCGCCGCGGCCGATATCGGCGCCCACGTCCTCGCCCCGGTCGTGGCGGCGCTGGAACTGGGCCGCGAGCTCGCCGACCGGTGGGCGCAGCGGCTGGCTGAGCTCAGCCTCCCTGCTCCACCCGTGGGTGCGATCGGGTTCGGTCCGGGTATTGAGCTGCGGTTATGACCATGACGGAGCTATCACTGCGAAGTGGGGTGACCGCGTAGGGTCTTGCCCATGGGGCAGCTCTGCGCGGTGAGCTTCAACCGGTACGGCCGGCTGTTCTACTTCGACCCGGGCGACCTGCGCCCGTCCGTGGGCGACCTCGTGCTCGTCCCGACGGCCGAGGGGCCGGAGGTGGCGGAGTGCGTCTGGGCCGCGCAATGGGTCGATGAGGAGACTGCCGGCTTCCCTCGCCTGGTCGGCCTCGCCGGCCCGGATGAGCTGCGTCGCGACGAGCAGATCCGCCGGGCCAAGGCCGACGCGAAGGTGGCCGCCAAGCGCCTGATCCGCGAGCACGAGCTGCCGATGAAGGTCGTCGCCGTCGACCACGTTCCCACCCGGACCGTGCAGGGCGAGGCGGGCGCTCGCACCACCATCTACTTCACCGCGCCGCACCGGGTCGACTTCCGCTCGCTCGTCCGCGACCTCGGTGCCACCCTGCGCTGTCGGGTGGAGCTGCGCCAGCTCTCCGCCCGTGACTCAGCGCGGGTCCAGGGCGGGATCGGGTCGTGCGGTCGGGACCTGTGCTGCGCCACATTCCTGACCGACTTCGAGCCGGTCACCATCCGCATGGCCAAAGACCAGGAGCTGCCGCTCAATCCGCTGCGCATCTCGGGAGCGTGCGGGCGGCTGATGTGCTGCCTGAAGTACGAGCACCCGCTCTATCAGGACGCGAGCGCCAACTGGCCGGCCGACGGTGACGCCGTGGAGACTCCCGAGGGACCGGGTCGGGTCGTCGGCCGCAACGTACCGGGAGAGAAGGTCATCGTCCGCATGTCCGAGGACGGCCGAAAGGCCGCCTGCCCGGTCGCCTCGGTGTGCCTGTCCCGAAAGGGTTTCGAGGCACGGCGCGGATCCGGCATCTAGCTCGCCTGGGCCGCCTGATGCTACCCCAGTAGTAGTGCTGGTGGCATCGCCGGTATGAAGGTGAAAGTGAGTTTCCTGAAGAGAGGACATCGCCTACATCGACGAATACGCGCGACGCGTTGGTGCGCAGTCGTGCTCATCGGTCCTGCACCAGGCCGTCACTCTTCCGCGCATGAGCGAGCTAGAGACGGTGTACGCTGCGGCCTTCCAAGAGTGGCAGGAGTCGGAGGACCACGACTTGTGGGACAGCGCTGTGTCCGACGGACTGTCCGATGCCTCGGTGAGGTGTATCTCGTGAACCTGGAGCCCTCCCAGGGCACCAAGGCCAACAAGACGAGGCCGGCGATCGTCGTGAGTAACGACGCCGCGAATG
>JBLNGJ010000147.1:0-2668 GCA_050264675.1 Micromonosporaceae bacterium | reverse complement strand
GAGCACACCGACGATCTGCCCACGACCGTGCGGACCGTGCGCGAGCTGCTCCGGGACACGGTTGACCGGCAGATGATCGCGGACGTGGCCCGGTGTGCCCTGCTCTCTGGCGGGCTGGACTCGAGCACGGTCTCCGCGCTGGCGGTACAGAGCCTGGCGCAAGCCGGCGAAGGTCCACTGTCGACGTTCGCGGTCCGGTTCGCCGGCGAGGAGGAGGACTTCCGCCCCACGGCCCTGCGGCCCGAGCTGGACACGCCGTATGCGGCGCTGGTCGCGAAGCACCTCGGCAGCAACCACGTCGAGGTCCAGCTGGACGCCGCCGACGTCCTCGCGGCGCGCCCGCTGGCCTTGCGGGCCCGTGACCTGCCTACCCTGGGCCACTTCGACACGTCGATGTATCTGCTCTTCGCGGCCGTGCGGGAGCACTCGACGGTCGCGCTGTCCGGCGAAGCCGGCGATGAGGTGTTCGGCGGGTACCCGTGGTTCCACGACGAGCGTCTCGTCTGGCGGGACACGTTTCCGTGGCTCGGCGACACACCCGCGCTGACCGACTGCCTCGCCCCCGACCTCTGCGCGGAGCTGCGGCCCGGTGAGGTCGAGCGCGACCGGTACGCGACGCTGCGGGCACGCGTCCCGCGGCTCGCCGGGGAGGAGGGGCTCGATGCCCGGATGCGGGAGGTCCTCTTCTTCAGCCTGCACGGGCCGCTCGCGGTTCTGCTCGACCGTAAGGATCGGATGAGCATGGCGGTGGGGCTCGAGGTGCGCGTGCCATTCTGCGACCACCGGTTGCTCGAGTACGTGTGGAACGTGCCGTGGTCGATGAAGGTCGCCGACGGTCGGGAGAAGAGCCTGCTGCGCCTGGCGGCCGCCGACCTGGTGCCGGCCGAGGTGCTGAGCCGTCCGAAGAGCGGGTACCCGGCCATGCCCGATCCGGCGCACGAGGCCGAGGTCCGCCGAGCGGTCCGCCGGCTGGTCGACGACCACACGTCACCGCTTTTCGGCCTGCTCGACGGCGAGCGGCTGAGCCGGCTCACCGACGGGTTCGGCTCGTCGGTGACCCATGTGAGCACGGCGCACCTGCTCCTGCCGCTGCTGGAGACGGACTTCTGGATGCGGACGTACGGACTGAGCTTCGCGTGAGGGAGGCGACACCGATGCCACGGCAGCCGTTCGTATTACGGATGGCCGGTGCACCCTTCGCCTGGCTGGCCGAGCTGGCCGACGAGGAGTCGGTCGGGTTGGCCCGGGCGATCGTGGCCGCGGAGCGGGCGCAGGCGGAGCGGGTCCGGCGGACCGGGACCGAGGAAGTGCTGGCGGCGGTACGCGCCAGCGGTGACCGGGGCCTGCTGCGAGCGGCGCGCACCGGGCGCGGCCGGATCGTCCCGGACCGGGTCGGTTCGGCGCCGGTGCGGGCTCAGTTCGCCGAGATCGCCGCCGGGTGGGCCGCGCTCGCCGAGCTGGCGGTGCGCCTGCGGCAGCGCTACGACGAGGCGCTTGAGCAGCAGCGGCTCCGGGTGATCCGGCGCTTCGCCACCGGCGCGTTGCGCGACATGCTCCTCGCGCTCAATCCCGGCTCGTACCCGCAGATCGCGCGCTGGCTGGACGGCCTTCCGCCGGACCCGGCCGGCTGGCGCACCAAGGACCGGGCCAAGGTCGACCCGTTGACGCTCTACCTGCAGCGCGTCTGCGCGAAGAACGACTCGACCGGGCGGGCCGGCCCGTTCGCGGTGGGCGTGTTCGACCCGGATGTGTGCGGCCTGTATGCGGTGGAGGCGCCCCTGCGCCATCACGTGGTGGTCTCCCGGTGGGCGGCGGACGCCGTACTGGCCTGGCTGGCGGGTGAGGCCGATACGAGCCAGGTGGTGGCCCCCCGCCGGGCGCCCGGAGTGGCGGTGCGGGACGGCCGGGTGGACCAGCTGCTCTCCGACTACACCGAACAGCACGGCGACCTCGACCGGGCGGTCGGGCCGCTGACGCACCACATCGATCTCTCCACCGTGGACGTCGCCGCCCTGGAGGCCTGTGACGGGCAGCGTACGCCCGCTGAGATCTCGGCGGCCGTGGGCCACGACGCCGAACCGAGCCTGGCCCGGTTGGCCGCGCATGGCCTGATCCTGAGGCATCCGGAGATTCCGTACGGCGTCGAGGATCCGGTCCCCTTACTCGACCAGTTGGCCCGAGCGACCGGATCGGTGCCGGCCCGGGAGCTGGTGCTCCGGTTCGCGGCGTCGACCGAGGCGCTGGCGCACGGCGACGTGGCGCACCGACAGGCCACGCTGAACAATCTGGCCGACGAGTTCACCCGAACGGTGGGCGGCGCCGCGAACCGCAACAACGGTGGGTTCTACGAGGATCGGGCGCTGGTTTACGAAGAGAGCATTGGGCGGTTCGACCCGCTGGTTCTCGGCGCGGAGCTGACCGCGCGCGTGCGGGCCACCCTGCCGCTGATCACCGGGACCTACCTCTTCCTGCCCCGCAAGCAGTTGCGGCTGGAGGGCGAGCTGCTCGCGACCTGGTTCGCCGACCGCTTCCCGTCCGGTAGCGCAGCGGTCAACCAGTACCTCCGCGCCTACGCCGATGATCAAAACCGGCTCGAGCCGGCCTACGCGCGGCTGGCGGACGAGATGGCCCGGTGGCAGGCCCGGCTACGCGACGCGGCGACCGGCTT
>JBLNGJ010000146.1:0-3558 GCA_050264675.1 Micromonosporaceae bacterium | reverse complement strand
GATCACGTCGTAGCGTTCGTCGGGCACGCCGACCAACGGTTCGCCGATGTTGCCCAGGGCCGCGCTGCGCCGTCCGGCGGCGGCGAGCATCGCTGCGAGCATGGTCACGGTGGTCGTCTTGCCGTCGGTGCCGGTGACCGCGAGCCACGGCGGGGCGTGCGGGCCACGTAGTCGCCAGGCCAGCTCTGGCTCGCTGTACACGTCGAGCCCGGCCGTGACCGCCGCCCGGGCGATCGGGGTATGCGGGGCGACGCCGGGCGAGACCACGACGTCGTCGACCCCGTCGAGCAGTCCGGCCGGTAGCCCGTCCCCGGTCACCACCGCCTGCGCGCCGAGCCCGTGCAGCGCGGCCAGGGCGTCCCCGTCGGTCCGGTCGCACACCCGTACCCGGGCGCCCAACTGCAGCAGCACCCGGGCCGCGGCCGCGCCGGCGACCCCCGTGCCGACCACGAGGACGGTGCGGTCGCCGTAGTCGGAATTGCCGTAGCCGGGCACCGCTACCGGGCCCCGATCTCGATCACCCGCAGGAAGTCGGCGTAGAAGAGACCGAACGCCGAGGCGACGCCGAGCGCCGCGATGATCCAGAACCGGATGACGATGTTCACCTCGCTCCAGCCGGCCAGTTCGAAGTGGTGCTGCAGCGGAACCATCCGGAACACCCGCTTCTGCCAGAGCTGGTACGTGCCGATCTGGATCACCCAGGTGACCGTGATGATCGTGAAGAGCAGGCCGAGGATCGGCACGAGCAGCACCGTCCGGGTCGCGAACGCGAGGCCGGCGATCAGGCCACCGAGGGCGAGCGCGCCGGTGTCACCCATGAAGATGCGGGCCGGTGACGCGTTCCACCACAGGAAGCCGAAGCACGCGGCCGCCGCGGCGGCGGCGATGATCGCGATCTCCAG
Source organism: Micromonosporaceae bacterium (assembly GCA_050264675.1). Classification (GTDB taxonomy): domain Bacteria; phylum Actinomycetota; class Actinomycetes; order Mycobacteriales; family Micromonosporaceae; genus JBLNGJ01. The sequence continues at coordinate 2,656 of JBLNGJ010000146.1, read as the reverse complement.
CGGGTCGCGCACCTCATATACGTACGCGCCACAGACATCGGGCGGGTTCGGGCAGTACGCGGGGTCGGCCGCCCAGTGCCGGTACTGCCAGAAGGCGATGAACGCGTACGCCCCGAGCACCATGATCGACGTACCGGTGGCCAGACCGTCCAGCCCGTCGGTGAGGTTGACCGCGTTGGACATGGCCATCACCACGAAGATGAAGAGCAGCAGCGCCCCGATCTTGCTGATCTCCAGCCACTTCACGTCCTTGACGAACGAGAGGTACGCGCTGGCCACGGTCTGCCCGTCCCGCCCCTTGCTCGGAATGTAGAGCGCGAGGATGCCCAGGACCGCACCGACGATCATCTGACCGAGCAGCTTGCGGCGCTTCTTCAGGCCCAGGCTGTTGCGGCGGCTCACCTTGAGAAAGTCGTCGATGAACCCGAGCACGCCGAGGCAGACCAGCAGCCCGAGCAGGACCACACCGGTGGTGGTCGGCCCAACCGGGTAGAGCTGGGGCTCGGGCAGCGTGGACAGGGCCAGGTGCCCGGCGATGTAGGCGAGCAGCGTGGCCACGATGAAGACCACGCCGCCCATGGTCGGCGTGCCCCGTTTGGTCAGGTGGGTCTTCGGCCCCTCGGTGCGGATGGGCTGGTCGAACTCGAGCTTGGTGAAGAGCCGGATCGCCAACGGGGTGCCGAAGATGGAGACGAGGAAGGAGATGACCGCGGCGACGATGACCGCCCTCATCGAGTCACCTCGCCTTGCCCCGCACCGTCGCGGAGCGCGTCGACGACGTCCCACGTGCGGTAGCGCGAGCCTTTGACCAGGACCACATCGCCCGGTCGCAGCTGGGTGCGGAGCAACGCCACCGCCTCCTCCTGACCGCTGACCTGCACCGACTCTCCTCCCCACTCCGTCACGGCTGTGGCGCCGTCGTGGATCGGGCCGGCCCCCGCGCCGACGACCACGATCCGTTCCACGCCGAGCTCGGCCGCGAGCCGGCCGACCTCCTCGTGGCCGGCCCGCTCATAGGCGCCCAGTTCGGCCAGGTAGCCGAGCACCGCGATGCGACGCCGGCCCGAACCGAGGGCGGCCAGCGCACGCAACGCGGCCGCGGCCGAGGCCGGGTTCGCGTTGTACGAGTCGTCGATGACCGTGACACCATCCGACCGGTCGAAGACATCCATCCTTCGGGTCGAGACCAGCCGAAGATCGCCTAATGCCGGGCCGAGTTCGGTCGGCGCCATCCCTTGGGTACGGGCGACGGCGGCGGCGGCGAGCGCGTTGCTGACCTGGTGCCGGCCGGTCAGGCCGAGCTGGACCGGCACCGTGGCCCCGTCGGCGACGAGGGTGAAGGCCGGGCGTCCCCGCCCGTCCAGGCCGATGTCGACGGCGCGTACGGACGCCGCCGGCGACTCCCCGAAGCCGACCACCTGGGCCCGGGTCCGGCCGGCCATCGCCCAGACCCGCTCGTCGTCGGCGTTGAGCACGGCCACCCCGCGGGCCGGCAGCGCCTGCACCAGTTCGCCCTTGGCCGCCTCGATCGCCTCGACCGAGCCGAACTCGCCGATGTGGGCCACGCCGACGTTGAGCACCACGCCGACCGTGGGCGGCGCGATCCCGCACAGGTATCGGATGTGCCCGCTACCGCGAGCGCCCATCTCGAGCACCAGGAAACGGGTCTGGGCATCGGCCCGCAGCACGGTGTGGGGCAGGCCCAGCTCGTTGTTGAGCGACCCGGCCGGCGCGATGGTGGGCCCGAGCCGGGCCAGCAGTTGCGCGATCAGGTCCTTGGTCGAGGTCTTGCCCGACGAGCCGGTGATCCCCACCACGGTCAGCGCCGGTAGCCGGTCCACCACCGCTCGAGCCAGCGCGGCCAGCGCCTCGAGCGGGTCGGCCACCACAACGCTCGGGCCCGACGCGGCCCGGGTGCCCAGCACCGCGACCGCACCGGCCGCGTACGCCGCCTCGGCGAAGTCATGGCCGTCAACGTTCGCGCCGGCGAACGCGGCGAAGAGGCCACCCGGGCCGACCCGGCGCGAGTCGTACTCGACCGGACCGCTGACGGTGCTGACCGGATCGGCGTGCACCAGCGCCCCGCCCACCACGTCAGCCACCTCGGCCAGGGTCATCGGGATCATGCGCGGGGCCCGGTCGGCGCGAAGCGGCGCCCGAGCGCCGCGGCCAGCTCGACCCGGTCGTCGAAGGGGCGGATCTCCCCGGCCACCTCCTGCCCCCGTTCGTGGCCTTTGCCGAGCAGCACGACCACGTCGCCGGCCCCGGCCAGGGCGACCGCCGCCTCGATCGCGGCCGCCCGGCCGGCGACCTCGACCACCTTGGCATCGGCCCCGGCCGCCTCGGCACCCACGCGCACCTCGGCTCGGATCGTCGCCGGATCCTCGGTGCGGGGGTTGTCGTCGGTCACCACGACCACGTCGGCCCCGCGGGCCGCGGCGGCGCCCATCAACGGCCGCTTGCCGCGGTCACGGTCGCCGCCGGCGCCCAGCACGGCGATCAGACGCCCCGACCCGTCGCCGGCCAGCCGGCGCAGCGCCGCCAGCACCTCGACGATCGAGTCGGGCTTGTGCCCGTAGTCCACCACCCCGATGACCGGTCCGGGCGCGGCCACCCGCTCCAGCCGGCCGGGCACGCCCGGGCACGCGGCCACACC
>JBLNGJ010000145.1:0-7212 GCA_050264675.1 Micromonosporaceae bacterium | reverse complement strand
GATCAGAACCGACAGGCTTGTGCTCCGTGAACCCGAGGCGCGCGACCGTGCGGCATTCATCGAGCTGCTCGCCTCGCCGGAGGTGCACACCTACCTCGGCGGCCCTCGGCCGCGCGACGAGCTCGAGCGCGAGATGCCTGAGGTGCCCGAGCGGCGGCCCGGGAGGTTCGTCGTTGATCTGGACGGGGCGATGATCGGCCTGATTCTGCTCAGGAGAGCAACGGGGCACAGTCGCCCGGCGGCCGTGGGGAAGGCCGATCTCGGCTATCTGTTCGTGCCGCGGGCGTGGGGTTTCGGGTACGCCGCCGAAGCGTGCACGGCGGCGCTCGGCTGGCTCGCCGACGCGCTTCCCGGCGAGCCAGTGGTGCTCACCACCCAGACCGCCAACGTCGGCTCGATGCGTCTTGCAGCGAAACTGGGGTTCATTGAGGTAGAGCGTTTCGAGGCTTGGGGCGCCGAGCAGTGGCTTGGCATGTGGTTACCGGTCATGCCGTCCAGTTGACGGAAGTAGCTGGGCAAGCCGCTGCCACGTCACGCGGCAGTTCTTGCGGTGGCTATTGGGCCGCCAATCGACCGATCCCTTGCTAATCCGCAACTCGCCAAGAGCCAACGGGTGTCCCTTCACAGGAGCGATGGAGTCGGTCTACTCCATGCGCTCGAAACTCTGGGGTGGATTGCGCCTTACGTTATGAGCGGCGGCGGCCGTCAGCGGGGTGGTGGTGGTGGTGGTGCGAAACATGATCGGTGGTCCCTTCGGTGAACACCGATGTGACTAGCGATCAACTCCCGTCCCGAACTCCATGATCGTTGCAGTCATGGCGGCGGCCTCGACCTCGGTGAGCCGGGGGTCGCGCAGGCCGACGGTGTCCGTGGACCAGAACGCCTCGCAGTAGACCAATGGGCCGATCATCCAAGGCTCCCAAGCGGGCAGCAATGCGACCTGGAACGCGGGCTCGGGGATGCGCGGCGATGGCCGGCCGAACCCGAGGGGCCCAGCGGCTTGGAACCCGCGCCGGCCATAGTAGCGCCAGCCGCCCTCGAGGAACACCGCCACGGCGCCGAGATCCTCCGCCGACGCTAAGGCGGCGCGGACGAGGGCGGTGCCTATGCCCTCGCGGTGGCGGTCCGGTGCCACGGACAGCGGGCTGAGGACGAGCACCTCCACCAGCGCCGGCCGCGCATCGACCCAGGACCGGCTCAGTTGCACGTGCCCGACGACATGTCCGTGGTCGTCGACGGCGACGATGCTCGCTCGGGTGGCGCCGGTGGCGTCGAGTGCGCGCAGCATCCGGATGACGCGCCCGTCGGGCTCCTCCTCGAAGGCGGCCGCCACTACGGTCTCGATGGCGGCCAGGTCGTCAGCCCTCGCCGCACGTATCTCCATGTCGCATGACGCTAGCCGCCGCATTCGCGGACGACCATGGAGTCCCCCCGACAAGCGAGTTAGACCAATACGATGCGGGTGCGTGCGCCGGTGACGGATCGCCGACAGTGCCGCGCCCGTGCGGCCCGCGACCCCTTTCCTGGTAAGGGGGTGCCATCGAAGGAGGCATCTGTGAAGCGACGAGCACTACAAGTCGGCATCGTGGCCACGATGATCGCGGCGGCCACGATGATCATCGCCCAGCCGGCCTATGCCGCCTGGGCCCAGGCCTACGTCTCCGGTGACGTCCTGCACTTCTCGGACGCTCCCGACGGGACGGCAAACGTCAACATCACCGCCCGCGTCTCGGGTAAGAACATCATCTTCGACGCCCAGTACGTGATCGTGCCATCCACGGGATGCTCCTGGCCGGACGCTGACCACACCCGGGTCCGTTGCTCCGGTGCCGTTTCCCTAGTGGAGATGCACGGCGGGCCCGGCAACGACATCATGGACGTCGACCTGGCCGGCTTGTTCGACTCGATACCCGACTACCTCTACGGCGAGGACGGCGACGACACCCTCCTCGGCGGTCGCGGCCGGACCGGACTGTGGGGCGGCAACGGCGATGACGTCATGTACGGCCGCAACGGCGACGACGACGTCATAAGCTTCGCCGCCAACGATGGCAGCGACCAGATGTACGGAGGCCTGGGCGTCGACACGGTGTCGTACATGGAGAGACCCGCCGCCGTGTACGCCTCGCTCGATGGCGTTGTCGGCGACGACGGCGCACCGGGCGAAGGGGACACGATCGGCGCGGACGTCGAGGACCTCGTGGGTACCTGGTATGACGACGTGCTCATCGGCAATGCCTCCGACAACCGCATCCTGGCGTGCGGTGGCAGCAACACCGTCGACGCAAAAGGCGGCAACGACTTCATTGAGGAGGGCGATGGTTACCACTGTGGCCTTGTCTCTCCTCCCGGGCCCGACATCATCATCGGCGGAACCGGCGTCGATACCGCCGACTACGGTATGCGCACCTCCGGGGTGACCATCGACCTGGACAATGTGTACGGCGATGACGGGGCTCCCGGCGAGGGTGACTCGGTGATCGACATCGAGAACGTCACCGCCACGGTGCACAACGACCTTCTCACCGGAAACTCAGGCGTGAACACGTTCTACGGAATGGACGGAGCCGACACCATCTTCGGGCTGGGTGGAGACGACGCCATCTACGGGCAGATCGGCAACGACTCGCTTTATGGGGGTGACGGGGCCGACTTCATCGACGGCGGCGCTGGCTCCGACTTCTGCAACCTCGGCGCCGGCGGACTGACGAAGGTGAACTGCGAGCCATGAGACGACGAGCGCTACGACTTGGCGTCGTGGCCGCGGTGACCGCGGCGGCCACGATGATCCTCGCCCAACCGGCCCACGCGGCCTGGGCTCAGGCCTACGTCTCCGGTGACGTCCTGCACTTCTCTGACGCTCCCGACGGGACGGCAAACGTCAACATCACCGCGAGGGTCTCGGGTAAGGGCATCCTCTTCGACGCCCAGTACGTGATCGTGCCATCCACGGGATGCTCCTGGCCGGACGCCGACCACACCCGGGTCCTGTGTTCCGGTGCTGTCTCCCTAGTGGAGATGCACGGCGGGCCCGGCAACGATGTCATGGACGTGGACCTGGGCGGTCTGTTCGCCTCGATACCCGACATCCTCTACGGCGAGGCCGGCGACGACACGCTCCTGGGTGGCCGGGGCGCCACGTCGTTGTGGGGTGGTAACGGCAACGACGTCATGTATGGCCGCGGGGGCGGCGACGGCTTCGTCAGCCACGTGGTCGCCGAAGATGGCTCCGACCAGATGTACGGGGGTCCGGGCAACGACACAGTGGACTACATCGAGAGAACGGCCGGCGTGCACGCCTCGCTCGATGGCGTCGTCGGCGACGACGGCGCCCCGGGCGAAGGGGACACGATCGGCGCCGACATCGAGAACATCGTGGCTTCCGCGTACGACGACGTGCTCATCGGCAACAACGCCGACAACCGCATCCTGGCCTGTGGCGGCAGCAACACGGTCGACGCCATGGGCGGCAACGACTTTATCGAGGAGGGCGACGGCCTCCACTGTGGCTTGAACAACCCGATCGGGCCGGATGTCATCATCGGCGGAACTGGCGTCGATACTGCCAGCTACAGTCGGCGCTCCTCCGGGGTGACCATCGACCTGGACAATGTGTACGACGACGACGGGGCTCCCGGCGAGGGTGACTCGATCATCGATATCGAGAACCTCTACGCCACCGAGCACAACGATGTCCTCACCGGAAACTCGGGCGCGAACACGCTCAACGGGAGCTACGGCAACGACACGATCTTTGGGCTGGGCGGCGACGACACCATTTTCGGCGAACAGGGCAACGACGCGCTCTACGGCGGAGACGGAGCCGACTTCATTGACGGCGGTAACGATTCCGACTTCTGCAGCCTTGGCCTCGGTGGACTAACCAAGGTGAACTGTGAGCCCTGACCCGTAGGCGGCCAGGCGTCGCCGTGAGTTTCCGCGCGGCGTGCCGTTTGCCGGGCAGCGGACGCGGGTACCTCCGCGCCGAAGCGCGTCCGGCGGCGGCACGCCGCGGTGCGCGACGCGTCCCGGGCAGAGGTGGTGGACATGGCACGGGTCTTGATGCCCAGCGACGTGACGCCGGACGTGTCGTTTTTCGACCGCTTCGCTGAGAAGGCCAGCACCTTTGTCTCCCGGGCGTGGTTCTTCTCCCTGTGCCTGCTGCTCATCGTGATATGGGCGCCGACGTACTTCGTGATCGGCAACCCGGACACGTGGCAGCTCATCATCAACACGGCGACGACGATCATCACGTTCCTGCTGGTGGCGTTGCTGCAGAACAGCCAGCGCCGCTCCGACGAGGCGACCCAGCACAAGCTCAACGCCATCGCCGACGCGATGGCCGACATGATGGAGTCGCTCTCGGTCGAGCACCCGGCCGGACCCCGGTTGCGCCGGGACCTGCGGGAACTGCGCGGCGCGGTCGGCCTGGAGCAGCGCGAGAGCGCCTGACCGGGCCTTGGCAACCCGGAGCCCCGACGTAGGGTTGCGCGGTGACCGATGCCCCCCGGCCGACCTGGCACGTGCTGCTCTCCTACCTCCGTCCACACTGGCCGGCCGTCCTCGCCGGTGGGTTGCTGAGCCTGGTCACCGGCGCCACCGGGTTGCTGCTGCCTCTGGTCGCCCGCGGGCTGATCGGGGAACTGGGCGCCGGTCGCTCGGTCACCGGGCCGCTGCTGCTGATGACCGCACTCGTGCTCGCGAACGCCGCCATCGGCGCGATCGGCGGCTACATCCTGCGGCGCACCGCCGAGTCGGTGGTGCTGACCGCCCGGCGCGGGTTGGTCGCCCGGCTGCTGCGGCTGCGTATCTCCGCAGTGGACCGCACCGAGCCGGGCGACCTGATGTCGCGGGTGACCGCGGACACGACGCTGCTGCGGGAGGTGACCACCGGTTCGCTCGTCGGCGGTGTGACCGGCGTGCTCACGCTGGTCGCCACGGTGGTGATGATGGCCGTGATGGACCTGGTGCTGCTGGGCGTCACCCTGCTCGCACTCGCCGGTGCCGGTGTGGTGATCGGCCTGGTGGTGCCGCGGATCAACCGGGCGGCCAAGCGAGCCCAGGAATCGGTCGGGGCCATCGGGGCCGCGCTGGAGCGGATGTTCGGCGCGTTCCGCACGGTGAAGGCCTCCGGCGCCGAGGCCCGCGAGGGTGCCCTCATCACCGACGCCGCGGTGGACGCCTGGCGGGCGAGCGTACGCGCGGCCAAGTGGTCGGCCGTCGCCGGCAACACCGCCGGCCTGGCCGCCCAGGCCGCCTTCCTGGCCGTGCTGAGCGTCGGCGGAGCCCGGGTGGCCGCCGGGGCGATCGACGTGGGCACGCTGGTGGCGTTCCTGCTCTACGTGTTCTTCCTGATGTCGCCGATCGGCCAGATCGTGCAGGCGGTCACGCAGTACCCCGTCGGCGCCGCGGCGGTCGCCCGCATCCAGGAGGCGCACGCGCTGGAGGTGGAGCCGGAGGTGCCCGCGTCGGCTGCGGTGTTGGTCGGCACCGGCCGCGAGCCCGCCACGGTCGCCTTCGACGCCGTGCAGTTCCGCTACCGGCCCGAGCTGCCGGATGTCCATAGTGGAGTGAGTTTCGCCGTACCCGCCGGTGGGATGACCGCGTTCGTCGGCCCGTCCGGCGCCGGCAAGACCACCGTCTTCTCGCTCATCGAGCGCTTCTACGAGGTCGGCTCCGGCCGGGTGCTCGTGGACGGGGTGGACGTGCGGCAGTGGCCGATCGCGCGGCTGCGCGAGTCGATCGGGTACGTGGAGCAGGACGCGCCCGTGCTCTCCGGCACGCTGCGGGAGAACCTGCGCTACGGTGCGCCCGACGCCGGCGACGATGAGCTGTGGCAGGTGCTGCGTACCGCCCGCCTCGACGGGCTGGTGGCGCGCCTGCCCGACGCCCTGGAGACGACGGTCGGTCATCGGGGCACGAAGCTCTCCGGCGGCGAGCGGCAGCGCGTCGCGATCGCCCGGGCGCTGCTGCGCCGGCCCCGGCTGTTGCTGCTGGACGAGGCGACCTCGCAGCTGGACGCGGTGAACGAGGCGGCACTACGGGCGACCGTGGCCGACATCGCCCGCAGCACCACCGTGCTCGTGGTGGCGCATCGCCTGTCGACCGTGACGATGGCCGACCGGATCGTGGTCATGGACGCCGGCCGGGTCGTCGGTGTGGGCACGCACGCCGACCTGGTCGCGGCGAACCCGCTCTACGCCGAGCTGGCGGCGACCCAGTTCCTGGTGCCCGCCGCCTGAATTTTCGTGCGGCCGATCATGAGGTAGCGGACCCGACACGCCGCCGACAAGGTACTTAGGTTCATGATCGGCGGGAAAAATCTTGGAAGTCGTTGTCGAAATCGTCGAACCCAACACGACGCATCGCTGGAGGCTGGGGAAACTACCCCGGACCGAACGGAGGGAGAACGCCGATGCGCGTCATGGTGCTGGTCAAGTCCGATGAGGGGATCGAGGCCGGCGAGATGCCGGAAGAGGCCATGCTGGCCGCGATGGGCAAGTACAACGAGGAGCTGGTCAAGGCCGGCGTCATGCTCGCCGGCGAAGGGCTGCACGCGAGCTCGAAGGGGGCCCGCGTGGTCTTCTCGGGCGACCGGCCGACCGTGGTGGACGGGCCGTTCACCGAGGCCAAGGAGCTCGTGGCCGGGTTCTGGCTGTGGCAGGTCAGCTCGATGGACGAAGCGATCGAGTGGGCCAAGCGGTGCCCGGATCCGACCGGGCGGGGTGGCGTGCTGGAGCTCCGGCCGGTCTTCGAGGCGGACGACTTCGGCGAGGCGTTCACGCCTGAGCTGCGCGAGCAGGAGGCGCGCCTGCGGGCGGGGATCAAGTCTCGGCCGGAGTAGGCGACGACGCGCGCTCCTCAGCGGAGGAGCGAATAGACGACAAGCCAGCGGATGGCGGTGCACCCTCGGGGGGTGCACCGCCGCCGGCGGTGGTTGGATCGAGGGCGTGAGCGGGAGGAGCGAGCGCAGCGAGCCCCGCACCGCGAGCCATCAAGCACCGAGCATGCTCGACACCCACCGGGCGATCAACGCGGTGTGGCGCATCGAGTCTGGCCGGGTGATCGCCGGTCTGACCCGGATCGTGCGGGACGTTGGCCTGGCCGAGGACCTCGCCCAGGACGCCCTCGTCGCCGCGCTCGAGCAATGGCCGGCCGAGGGCGTGCCGAACAACCCGGGGGCGTGGCTGATGGCCACCGCCAGGCACCGGG